>JBIKOO010000011.1:0-49768 GCA_044358015.1 Ilumatobacteraceae bacterium | reverse complement strand
ACGAACACTGCTTCTCGCGCGTGATCGAGTCGGGAAGAAGCCGCTCTACTACTTCGAAGACGGCTCGAGGCTCTGGTTCGCGTCCGAACTGAAGGCGCTGCTGGCGAACCCTCGTGTGCCTCGTGAGATCGATCCGGTCGCACTGGACCACTATTTGACGTACCAATACGTGCCGCACCCGATGAGCATCTTCAAGGGCGTGCGGAAACTTCCCCCCGGCCACCGGCTCATTTGGCGCGATGGGGTCTCCACTGTCGAACGGTATTGGTCTCTCGAGTACGCGAATCGCACCGAAGTCGTCTCTGAGTCGGAAGAAGAACTCGCCGGGGAACTGCGGAACAAGATTCTCGACGCCACACAAGCTCGAATGATCTCCGAGCGTCCGCTCGGCGCCTTTCTCTCTGGCGGACTCGATTCGTCAGCGATCGTGGCGGCAATGGCACGCGTTTCGGACGCCCCGATCAAGACATTTTCTATCGGATTCGACGATGAGGCATACAATGAGTTGAAATTCGCCCGTCAAGTCGCTGACCTGTACGGCACCGAACATCACGAACTGATTGTCAAACCGGACATCGAGAACGTGTTGCCGAAGATCGCCAGAATGTTCGACGAGCCCTTCGCCGATTCCTCGGCGGTTCCCTCGTTTTACCTCGCGGAGATGGCACGGCGAGAGGTCGTCGTTGCGCTCAACGGCGACGGTGGTGATGAGTCGTTCGGTGGCTACAGCCGGTACCAGCAGTTCGTCGCCTTCGGCGGCAACCGTAGGTTTCCGGCACCGGTCGCTCGCTTCGCCAGAGCGATGGGTCGACTGCCAGCAGCCGTGTTTCCCGATGGTCGCCTTTCGTCACGGATCAAGCGGGTGACATCGCGAATAGCCGAGGTCGATCCTGCCATCAGATACGGCCGAATGATGTCCTACTTCGCGCCGGAGGAATCCAGAGCTCTGTATCGTCCTGAATTCGCACGTCAGGTGGAGGATTCCCACCCGTACCGTTTGACGCAGGACGCGTGGTCGGCTGCGGGCGACACTGACGTGGTCAACCGATTGCTCGCCTGCGACGTCGCGCTCTATCTTCCGGGGGACCTTCTTCCGAAGGTCGATATCACGACAATGTCGGTTTCGCTCGAGGCCCGCAGTCCGCTCCTGGATCAAGCGCTCATGGAATGGTCTGCTGCGTTGCCTGGTCACTACAAGCTACGTGGTGGCGTCACGAAGTACCTGTTTAAGCGAGCGATGGAGCCATGGCTACCGGAGAGCCTCATCCATCGAACGAAGATGGGATTCGGAATTCCGCGTAATGAATGGATCGCTGGACCGTTGGCACCGATGGTCGACGACCTGCTTCGTTCGCCGGATTCGCGGATCTACACCTACATGGAGCCGCAGGCGGTTGGCGATCTCATCGACCGACATGCACGTACCGGATCGCTCGGTGCGCAGATCTGGGCCATCCTCATGCTGGAGCTTTGGCATCGTGAGGTCCTTGAGAGTTGAGGACGAGGGTCTTATTCGTGATCGGCACAGGTGAGATCGGAGGGGCCGAGCTCCAGCTGCTCAGTCTGGCGCGACTGCTGCGTCAGCGGGGGATTCTTGTTCAGGTCCACTTCACGAGGCTCGTAGGCCCGATCGTTGAGTCGCTGGCTGCGTCGGGTGTGAAGACGACCGGTTCTGCTCTTGAAGGTTCCGTTCGCAATGGGATCGGGCGCCTAGCCGCATGGCGGCGGTTCGTGCGAACGGTTCGTGACCTTCGCAGAGTGATCCGTCGTGATCAGCCAGAAGTCGTTCACGCCATCCTTCCCGGAGCGACGATCACGACGATGCTCGCGTGTTGGCGTGTTGACTGTATTCGAATCGCTGGAATCCGTGGTTTTGTACCAGCGTATTCGGGGCTGATGTCGACGTTGTTCCGTCGTGCGGTTCGTCGGGCGGATGCGGTGTTGTGCAATGCGCTTCATCTTGCGGACGAAATGGTTGGTGGGTTTGGTGTGGAGTCATCAAAGGTTCGGGTGATTCCAAATGGCGTTGATGTCCCAGAGTGGCGTGCGGCTGTGAAGGTGTCGCCGCCGCGAGCGGTGATGGTATCGAACTTCCATGGTTACAAGGGGCATGACACGTTGTTGTATGCTCTCTCGATCATGAATTCGCCGGTGGTGGTCCACTTGTGTGGCAGTGGTACCGGGCGTGAATCGATGAGGTCGAAGGCGGAAGAGTTGGGGGTGTCGGAGAAGGTCGTTTTCGTCAATCCTCCGGCCGATGTGCAGGCCGAGTTGCGGTCGGCGCAGTTCGCTGTTCATCCGTCGAGGACGGAGGGGATGTCGAATGCGATCCTAGAGCAGTTGGCGGCTGGTCTGCCGGTGATCGCGTGCGAGGTCGGTTCGAACGCGTTGTTGGTCGAGCATGGTGTGAATGGGTTGCTCGTGCCGCCGGGTGATGTTCGGGTGTTGGCCGACGCCTTGACGGTGATGGCGACTGACCCGGTCCTGCGCGAGAGGATGGCGGTGGAGTCGCGAGACCGGGTCGAGCGGTTCTCATGGGACGCGTGTGTGCAGTCGCACATTAACCTGTACGCCGAACTACTGGAGAACACTCCACGATGACGGAGGAACACCTTGCGAATTGAACTGGTTCTCGGCCAGACGGCTGTCGGTGGGACTGAGCGACAGGTCGTCAAGTTGGCGGAGCAGCTGCATTATCGCGGCCATCACGTTGTCGTCGTCGTCCTCAGCGACAACGGCCCGCTTTCGCATGAACTCGATTCAGCGGGGATCGAGTGGACATCGGTTGGTCTCACGGGTCTGAGTATGAGCCGGATTCCCTGGATTCCCACATTGAATTCGCTACGTGGTCTCTGGCGGATCATGCGATTTCGAATGTCGCGGTGGGGCTCGACTCGTTCGGACGTGTCACATTCATTCCTCGACGGAGCGATTGTGATCGCACCCCTTTTGGGCGGTAGGTGGCGAGGACGCCCAAGTCGAGTCGCAGGGGTGCGGGGCAATCGTGACGGTTCGCCCCTCACCAGAACGTTGTTCCGTCGTGCGGTTCGTCGGGCGGATGCGGTGGTGTGCAATGCGCCTCATCTTGCGGACGAGATGGTTGGTGGGTTTGGTGTGGAGTCATCACAGGTTCGGGTGATTCCAAATGGCGTTGATGTCCCGGTGTGGTTGGCTGATGCGTCGTCGTCACCTGCCCGCGGGGTGGTGGTCGCGAACTTCCACCCGTACAAGGGGTATGACGTGTTGCTCGACGCCCTAGCATTGATTGACACCCCTGTTACCGTTCACCTCTGCGGTGTCGGCAAGGAGCGTGAGGCGGTGCGTGCGCGTGCGATTGAGTTGGATATTGAGCACAAGGTTGTTTTCGTCGACCCTCCGGCCGATGTGCCGGCCGAGTTGCGGTCGGCGCAGTTCGCTGTTCATCCGTCGAGGACGGAGGGTCTGCCGAATGCAGTCCTCGAGCAGATGGCGGCGGGGCTTGCGGTGATCGCATCGGATGTCGGGGGGATCCCGATGCTGGTGGACGAGGGAAACAATGGGTTCCTTGTTCCTGCCGGGGACTCGGTGGCGTTGGCGAGGGCGATCGAAGTGGTGGCGTCGGATCGGGAGCTTCGCGCGCGCATGGGTGCGGCGTCTCGGGCGAAGTCCGAGATGTTCTCATGGGACGCGTGCACGCAGGCCCACATCGACTTATACACCGAATTGGCGACGAGGCGATCTCGATGACGGACTCCCAGGAGTCGCCGACCTCCCAAGAACGATCGGAATCCTTGCGGGTCGCATCGCGGCGACTGATCGGGTTGATGCCGCAGCGGAGCCGCCGGTCGATCAGGCTCGCGATGTTTTTGGGTTTCGTGCTCGCCGGAGTCGAGTTCCTCGCGATCTTCATGCTTTACCCGGTCTTTGGCTTCCTCGCGCAGGTGAATTCGCAGTCGTTCGAACTTCCATTCATTGGTATCCAGATCGACCGCGGGTGGGCGCGGCTGATGGCGATCGCTGCGCTCGGTCTCCTCATCCTCCGGTCGGTGCTCACGCTGATCTATCGCCGTTGGTGGCTTGGTGTCACCGCTAGCGCTGAGTTGGACCTGAGTGACCGGCTCCTGAGGACCTACGCGTTCGCTCCGTACGAGTTGCATCTCCGAACGCTCTCGACCGATTTAATGTCGAGAGCGGTGGCCAACGTGAATCTCGCGTGTCAATACGGCCTGGTCGGGATCGTCGGGATTGCCTCGTCGTCACTCCTAGTGGTAGGTCTAGCGTTGGCGCTGATCGCGGCGAATCTGCTTGCGGGGATCGTGATCACCTTCTACGTCGGCACCCTGGCCGCAATCTATTACATCGCCACCAGAGGCGTGACCCGTCGGCTGACCGGTGACCTCCAGACTCGGATTCGTGATGTCTATGACCAGGTCTCCACATTGCTCCGCGGTATCCGCGAGGTCACCGTGTTCGGTCAGCGGGAGTCATATCTGGCGAAGATCACCGAGTCGAGGCGAGCCATGGTGACGACGAAAGCCCGCGTCTCGATCCTGCAGGACATCCCGCGTGCGGTTCTCGAGGTCACGTTGTATTCGACGGTTCTTGTCGCCATCACCATCCTGCTCTCGATGAAGAATGTCGACAGGGTCCTGCCCGTGGTGGCGCTCTATGTTGTTGCCGGCTTGCGGATCATGCCGACGTTGTCCCAACTTCTTTCGTACTCGGCATCAGCGCGATCGGGTACGCAGATCGCGCATGCGTTGTCGGACGAGATCGACGAGATTGAGTCGATCACCATCCGGCGTGAGTTGCTGGTCCCGATCTCGACCACCCGTGCGACGCTGACCTTTGAGGGCGTGAAGTTCCGCTACAACAGCGGTGGACCGGACGTGTTGCGCGACATCACGTTCGGCGTCGACTTCGGCAAGTTCGTCGGAATCGTCGGGTCATCTGGATCCGGAAAGACGACACTCGCCTCCCTCGTGCTGGGCCTACTCGGCTGCACGGAGGGTCGGGTCCGCTATGGCGACGAGGATGTTGCCGTGAATGACCCATTCTGGTTCGAAAAGGTCGCGCTAGTGCCGCAGGATGTGTTCCTCATGGCCGAGTCATTGTTGGACAACATCCTCGCGGGGGCACTTCGCGACGACGAGAAGGTCGGACGAGTCATCGCCATGTCGGGGTTGATCGATGTGGTCGCTGAGCTTCCCAATGGTTTGGGAACGATGATGATGGAGGGCGGTAGTCGGTTGAGCGCGGGACAGCGACAGCGCGTCGGTCTCGCACGCGCCCTGTATCGCGATCCAGAGATCCTCGTACTTGACGAACCAACATCGGCGCTCGACGAGCGCTCGGAGGCGCATATCATGAAATCGGTAGAGCGGCTGAGGGGAACTATGACCGTGATCGCGATTGCTCATCGGACCCACACGCTCGCCGGGGCCGACTTGGTAATCCGGCTGGCCGAGGGCACGATCGCGGGGTCAGGGACACCGGCCGAGGTTCTTGGGGTCTAGGTAGCGATGTCGCCACGAATCTGCGGGCGTCATGCGGCGGTGGACCTCGGTGCAGCGCTCACGCGGTGACAGCCGATTGAGATCGAATGGCCCTGGGGCAAAGGACTACATATCTGGCGATTTCCAATAGGGCTCGGAGATCGTATTGACTGCTTCGGGCAGCTTCGCGCAGTCTTCTTACCGGCAACCCAAATGTCGGTATCTCTTCGCAAATATAACAACCGGCTGGAACTTTTGGCCATCTGCGACCCAAGGTTCCAGCCGGTGTTCCTAAATCACAATCAGTCACTGGCGTCTTCTCGAAAGTTCTTTGATACCGAGCGGCGAACAACGAACGCGATGAGCGCTCCAACGGGGACCAGACCAGTCCCGATGCCGGCCAGAGGCAGTGAGGTGGAATTGCCGGTGGCGAGCGCAGTGCGTCCGTCGAGCAGGCCGGGCACGAAGTACTAATCGATCGGATTAATCATCTGTCACCCAATTGGTGTCCTGAGACGTCGCTAGGTTGAAACGGGTGGCCTGTGGAATGCACTGGCGGGGTCCGCGTGCTACGGGAATCGGTAGTTGGCGAACTGAGCGTGAGTCCTAACGAGCGATTGCGAGGACCGTGAACGGTCGCAAATTGGCCGATCGTCTCAAGTCGTGCCCTAATTGTTCGTACGTGATCCCGACAAGGGGTTCACGTCATGGACCGGCTTCTCGATCAATGCCCCATCCAGGTGGCTGCACGATCTTCAATCCATCTATGAGTGAGCAAGGAGCGCCTATAGTCCATTGATGTCCAAAGTGGTTTCTACGTTGCACAACGTTCATACGTTCGAACCGGTCTCGGTGACTTCGAACGAGGTGTTGACGTGGGGTTGGGCCTGGTCAAGTGAGATCGATGAGATCACGCTGAATTCGGTGGAGGACGCACGTCATCAACTGAGGCGGTTTCCACACGGTGATCTAATTGCTCAGCGTTTCAACTCGATGCGCATCTTCTTTCCTTCTACTCGTATCGGGAGGATACGAGCATCGATCCGGATGGGGTTCGAGACTCTAAAGGCGTCACGGGTACTTCTGCACGAGCCCCCAGTGAACGCTCAAGACTCGGTCGTCTATTGGACCGTGGTGTTCGCATCGTTGGTTTCCGCGAAGAAGCGGTACCTCTATACGGAACGGTGGTGCGATGGGGGCGGTCGTCGACTTCGAATCGAACGCGGGTTTCTACGGCGCGTCTGTTTCATTCTCGTTCCGGGCCTTCCTCAAGCCGAATGGTTCGTGTCTGCAGGCGTCCCGCGAAGTCGAATCGAAGTGATTCCATCGATCTACTGTCCTGCTCCGCGGGGTGAAGTCTTCTCCGGCCCGGTTTCACGGTTCCTGTGGGTTGGCCGACCGATGCCACTGAAGGGGCTCGATCGATTCGTCGACGCCGTTTCTTCGATACCTGGAGCCCGCGCCCTTGTCGTACTCGGGGCGGACGACGGTCAGTTCATGGGGACCGATGCCGACTACCTTCACAGTTGTATTGAGTCGATTCGTCGACTTCAATCGGTCGAGATTCGCGAGCACGTCGATCCGATCGAGCAGGTTTTCGAAGAAGGTTCGGTCCTTGTAGTTCCAAATCGGATCATCGAATCAGAGCGCGTTTCGAGAGAATCTTGGGGTCGGGTAGTCGAGGAGGCACTTTGGTCCGGTATTCCGGTTATCGCGACCGATGCCGTTCCAGCGGCAGTGACTCTCATTGCGCAAGGAATAAACGGCCGGGTCATTTCTTCTACGGATGATGATGAACTTCGCTCGGCGATGAGGGATGCGATGAACGGGGTCTTACTGGATTCAGGCCTGCCGCGAGTTCGGTGACATCTGATCTCTGTGGTGCAGCGAGGTGCTGGTGGAAGGATATCGAGATACTCAAGTCCTTTTCCAAGAGTTCCGTGAGGACGTCATCCAGGTCACCCGTAGCCGCGAGCCTGACGTCCGATCAAAGGACTTCGCCGCTGATCGAGGAGGTGCCGGTGATCACAACGCCGCCCGGTTCAACAGTGACTGTGATATGCGCACTGGGGGGAAACCTGGTTCCCGAAAGAGCCATGGTCCCACAGGGTGTTGCAGTGCCGGGGCCGGTAAGAGTACTGCCGCCGTAGTGTGCAGCAGACACTGCACTCGCGCCGCCAAGAACGATTGCAATCCCGAAGTAGGGTGAAGTCCGATATCGTTAGGTTCTTAAAGTGCGATCAGGCTGAAGTTTCTAAGTCAATTATTTCTGGTGGGGGAGTGTGTTTTGTTAAGAAAATCATTCTCCTTTCTCAGTGAGGTGTTGGGTGGTCGGCTTCTAGTTCGGCTTGCAATGGACGGTCTTGCATGGGTGATTTCACTTTTTGTGTGGATGATCCTGCGGTTCGAAGGACTCAGTGGGCTGCGCGCTCCGGGCGCCGCTACCCGCGTCGTTATTGCTCTGGCCTTAGTGATTTCGGTGTCCAGCGGAGTAGGCCTTGTTCTTAACCGTCGAAATGGCTGGCCACTAGCTGGGAGTTTTGAGGACGTCTCGCGTCTGGCAGGGCGCAACCTCGCCGCTGGCATCGTGCTCCTCAACGTCAACCTGTTGGCTTCGCCGCAACTGCTCCCAATTTCTGTATGTTTCGGCGCAACCGCGGGAGCGATGCTGATCTCTTTGGGGTTGAGCGCAACCCTGCGGGCAACTCGAGATTTTCGCTCGTCAAAGAGTAACGGAGCGGTAAGAGCAATCATTTTCGGGGCTGGCAACGGTGCTCACCAGATCATCGACGCGATCGTCGGTGATTCCTCGAGCAGAATCACCCTCGTCGCCCTTCTTGATGACGACATCACAAAACGAGATCTCACCATTCGTCGAATCCGCGTTGTCGGGGATCGACTTTCAATGAAAGAGGTTGCTGCATCATTCAATGCATCGCTGCTCATCATCGCTATCCCGAGTGCCAATTCCGAGACCGTTCGAAAACTTTCGGCATTAGCGATTGAAGCTGGGCTTGGTGTGCGGATTTTGCCCAGCATCGCCGAACTTCTCAGGGGTGAGGTGACGGTCGAAGATGTGCGACCGCTGTCGGCCGAGGATCTGCTTGGTCGTCCGACAGTGGCGATGGACCCAGTCATGTACGAGCGCCTTATTTCGGGTCGACGTGTTCTCATTACTGGTGCCGGTGGTTCGATCGGCTCGGAGATCTCTCGACAAGTCTTCGCGCTGGGGCCACAATCGCTTACGCTTGTTGATCATGACGAATCGGCTCTCCATGCCCTTCAGCTAACGCTCGAAGGTCGAGCGTTACTCGACTCGCGCCACATTGTGGTCGCCGATATCCGTGATCGTGAGCGAATGCATCAGGTTTTTGTCGAACATCGGCCCGATGTCGTGTTTCATGCCGCAGCTCTTAAGCACCTGCCGTTGCTGGAAATGTGGCCGTCAGAAGCGGTAAAGTCGAATGTGTTCGGAACAATGAACGTGCTCGACGCAGCTGGAGCAGTCGGTACCCCGCACTTTGTCAACATTTCCACCGACAAGGCCGCCAACCCCATCAGCGCCCTGGGTTCGTCGAAAAGACTGGCCGAGGGTCTCACGTCATCGGCGGTCGGCATTTTTGGAGGAAAATTTCTGTCCGTACGCTTTGGGAATGTTCTCGGCAGTCGTGGGACAGCTCTCGACGCTTTCCGGGCGCAGATTGCCCGAGGTGAACCACTGACGGTGACCGACCCAGACGTGACGCGCTACTTTATGACGGTCTCCGAGGCGGTGCACTTAGTCCTGTGTTCTGCGGTGGTGGGCGAGAAGGGAGATGTCATGGTGCTTGATATGGGCGAACCAGTGCGCATTGCCGATATCGCAATGCAACTGGCAGCTCAAGCGCCAGCGCCAGTTGAGATCGTTTACACCGGGCTGCGTCCCGGTGAGAAATTGCACGAGGATCTGTTCAACGTTGGCGAAGAGCAGGTTCTGAGCTCACACCCGCGGATATTTCGTGTCTCTGCCCCTCCGCTCGACTGGCAGGTCGTGCAACAACTTTTCAGAGTGAGTGACGCCGATGCGACTGCGGCAATGCTCGCCATAGCCGCGGAACACATGTCGCCATCGCGAAGATCTGGTGCTTCGGTTGGCAAGTAACCCTGTAGTGTTGATACCCGTCCACAAATGCCCCCCTTCGTCCAGAAAGTACCGTAGCTGAAGTGATTGAACACGACGAAGACAACCTTGATTTGCGCCGTGTGTGGCGGATTGTTTGGCTGAGGTTCCCACTCATCATTGGGATCGTGGTTGTCGCTGTGGTCGGCGCCTATGCCTACTCCTCGCTCCAAACCGATCTCTATCAATCCACTGCCAAGATCAGCGTTGTCGATCCCAACGCCCAAGCAGTGTTTGTTGGCGTGCAGATTCGTGTCGACCCTAAGCGCGAGGTTGACACCCAAATACAGTTGCTTCGCTCTCCGGACTTACGCAACGCTGTTGATGAAAAGTTGGGTGACGATGCCTTAAAGATCACCAGCATTACGGTCTCGTCGTTGGGATCAACCGACCTCATCAACATCACGGTGTCGAGCCCATCGCCAGAGGTGGCCCAGATTGCCGCCAATGCTATGGCCGAGCTTTATGTGACCCAGCGACGTGCGCAGGTGACGAGCAGCTTCACCGAGCGCTCGGACGAATTGCGCATCAAGGCACTCGAGATCGACGCGCAAATCACAACTATCGATGCGCAAATCGCCGAAATGGCCACCAGTGCCACACAGGCTGAGGTGTTGCGGTCACAGAGATCCTCGCTGGTAGCTCAGCAGTCGGATCTGCGCACTCGAGCCACACAGTTCGATGTTGAAGCGGCGACTCGCTCCGGATCGGCCGAAGTTTCACAGACTGCGCTGTTGGCGACTTCGCCCTACTCGCCTGCGCCGAGGCGCGATGCCGCGCTGGCTGGCGTCCTCGCCCTTCTTGTGGGCATCGGCTTGGCGTTTCTGCTTGATCGTCTTTCCAATGCGGTGAGAACCGTTGAGGACGTCGACAACCTCAGTGGTGGCGCGCCCGTTATTGGCGGCATTCCCATCTTCGGCGAGGGAAAGAAAACATCACGACATATCAACCGCAAGGGACATCGTGCAATCGTTCCTCTTGATTCCATCGCCGCCGAGGCCTTTCGGGGGTTGGCGTCGAATCTTCGCTTTTCGGCACTCGGCGAAAAACGTACGCGAGTACTCGTCACGTCCGCTGAAGGTTCTGAAGGCAAGTCCACTTTGGTCGCCAACCTGGCCGTGGTTCTTACCGAGAGCGGTCAGCGAGTTGTCGTCGTGTCTGGCGATCTCCGCAAGCCGTCAATCGAATCGTTCTTCGACATCGACGCAGCCGATTCTGGTCTCACCCGCGTCCTGCTGAAGGATCAGAGTCTTGACGACGCGATCACGTCCGTGGTGTTGCCATCCGGCCGTCGTATCGCTATATTGCCCGCAGGACCTCTTCCGCAAAACCCGGCCGAAATCGTTGGTTCGGCAGCAATGGGTAAGCTGCTCGACCGTCTCGAATCCGCGGGAGCCGACTTCATTCTCATTGACTCACCGCCATTGCTGCCTGTCGCCGATTCTTTGGCACTCTCGCAGTTCGCCAACGGGGCGATTGTAGTGGCGTTGGTGGGCGAAACCCCACGCGACCACCTGCGTGAAACCCTCGAAAGGTTGCGTCAGGTGAACACCCCCATCATTGGTGTGGTGCTCAACGGAGTGCCGACCAAGGGTCGTTATTCGCGCTATTACGGTACCTACAGTTACGGCGCATATAGCTATAAAAATAAGTATTCCCAGATTGACGGCAAAGACAAATAGGCTGGTTCGGCAAGTTTCGAACAGTCGCAGGTGTTGGGCGAAGGCTCCTTTGAGGTCTTGGTGAACGGAAGTGGTGGACATGACCGAACAATCCAAGCTCGCAATCGTTGCGGTTTGCACTGGCAACATCTGTCGTTCGCCGATGGCCGAAGCGCTGCTTCGCCATGACTTGGATGTTCGGGGAATTGCCGCAGACGTTTCGTCGGTGGGGACGCTTGATGTGTCTTCGGGAGCTGATCCGCTCGCAGTGCGGGCGCTGGCGAAACGGGGTCTCGATATTTCGATGCATCAGTCGCGAATGATGACGCAAGAGAACCTCAGCGGCGCGGATCTGGTTATTTGTATGGCTCGAGAGCACGTGCGGGCCGTAGCGTTACTCGAACCATCGATCTACCCACGCACCTTTACGTTGCGTGAACTCGTGCGCAGGGCTCAAGCTGCCGGCGGCCCGGCGAAGGGCCAACCGGTGTGGCAGTGGAGTGCGGGTCTTACCGCCGACCGACAATTCGCTGAGCTTCTTGGTGATTCGCCGCTTGACGATATCGAAGATCCACTTGGCCGGCCGGCTGAGTTCTTTCGCGAAATAGCCGGTCAGATTGCTGAGCTCACCTCGGCACTGGCTGTCATCATCGCCTCGGGTCGTTCCTTCAACCCCGACCAGCGTCGCTAATCGCAGTAGACATCGTCATTTCGCGGACAAGAAGAGTCAACGCATTGGTACTACGGTCGTCCTGGCGTAGGATTTACATGTAGAGGAGAATGGTGTGGAACGACAACGTGTTGTAGTGGTGGGGCAGGGCTATGTCGGGTTGCCGTTGGCGATGCGGGCCGTTGAAGCGGGTTTTGATGTAGTGGGCCTTGAGGTTGACACAGAGAAAATTGCGCGTCTTGCCGATGGTTCTTCAATGGTGGAAGACATTTCTGACGCCCAACTGCGGGCCGCATTGGCTTCCGGACGGTATCTTCCGACTACCGATGCTCGACACGCCGAAGGTTTCGATATCGCCGTCATCTCTGTGCCTACTCCCCTTCGTGAAGGTGCGCCCGACCTTTCCTACCTTGAGCGGGCAGCCGAAACGCTTGCGGTGTATTTGCGTCCGGGTGCTTGTGTGATCCTTGAGTCCACGACCTACCCGGGCACCACCGAGGAAGTGTTGGCGCCCATTTTAGAAACGGGAAGCGGTCTGCGAGCCGGGGCTGATTTCCATCTGGGTTACAGCCCCGAACGTATTGATCCTGGTAATTCAGTCTGGACGTTTGAGAGCACCCCGAAGGTGGTCTCGGGTATGGACGAGGCATCCCTTCGTACCGTGCAGGGATTTTTCGATCAACTGGTTGACAAGACGGTGGCGGTGTCGGGTACACGCGAGGCGGAACTCACCAAGCTCCTTGAGAACACTTTCCGTCACGTCAACGTGGCACTGGTCAACGAGTTGGCCATGTTTGCTCACGATCTTGGTATCGATGTGTGGGAGGCCATCGACGCCGCTACGACGAAACCGTTTGGCTTCATGCGCTTCACTCCTGGCCCAGGAGTAGGCGGACACTGCCTTCCTATCGACCCTTCGTATCTTTCGTGGCGAGTGCGTCAAACACTTGGGCACTCGTTTCGTTTTGTGGAGTTGGCCAATGACGTGAACGAGCACATGCCCGATTACGTCGTTAATCGAATCGTCAGGCACCTTAATGGTCGGGAACTTTCGGTCAAGGGTCGGCGAATCTTGCTGCTTGGTTTGGCCTACAAGAAAAACACTGCTGATGCACGAGAAAGCCCATCTTGTCGCGTGGCCGAACTACTCGTTGCCGAAGGCGCGATGGTGCAGGCCGCTGACCCCCACGTTGTCGACGCTTTTGTACCGGCCGGTGTTGTCAGGGTCGAAGCGACCGCGAAGGTGGCCGAACGTTCTGATCTTGTGGTGGTACTTGTTGACCACGACGCGTTCGACCTGGATTCGATTCGTAGTGCTGCAAGCCACGTACTCGACACGCGAAATGTGATGCGCGGACCCAACGTAGAAACACTGTGAGCAAACCCGTATTGAAGATTTGATCGAGTGACGGTTCCTTACCCAGCACAATCGACACAGTAGTTGTCGGCCTCGGGGGTGCCATTCATGAACGCGGTGAACCAGTCAACAAATCGCACACCGTTCATTTCTTCGGTGTAGAACTCTTCACCCACGGCAATGGTGTGCTTGTCGCCTGGCGAGATCCAGTTCGCGACGTTGACACCAGTGGCTTCAACCTTTGCTTCATTGGTTCGCATCACTGAGACCAAGTCATCAGGGGACAAGCCCGCCATGCGAGCGAAACTGGAAAGGACACTGTCGAAGGCAAAATCGTGTCGAGCAAAAGTGATCTTTGGGTTATGTTCAGCGGCCTTGATGAATGTGTATGCCGGTGTGAATTGATCAACGGTCAGGCCTTCTATTTCTGGCCAATCGGGAAGAGTTTCGAGAGTTCCCCAATTACCAACAACGAATCCCATGGCGTCGGGTACTGCGCCCGAACTATCGGCAAAGACTTTGAGATCGGCATTTGGTAATTGATCTCCGGCCATGGCCGCAAACACTGGGGTTGGGAAAGAGCCAGCGCTTGAACCGGCAACAACAAGTTGCGCTGTATCGGGGAAGCGCTTGATCATCGTGTCAAGTGCGTTAGAAGCATTGACGAATCCCTTGTGCTGAATCACAACACCGTTGCCGTAGTCCTTGGTGATATTGCCAGAGTGCACATCGCCGGTGCAGTAGGGGATATAAACAGCCGAGTAATCAGCGAAAGGATTTTCTGGATTCCCAAAATCAAAAATGCCAGGAATATTCTCGAGTTTTGATAAGGGTGAAATGGTTTCGCTGTATGTGCCGCTTCCAGGCGTACACATTTCTGCACTGAAACAAGCCCCGCCACCTTCTAGATAGAACAAAACTTTGGTCGGACTTGCTTCACGAATGTAATAGTGAAAAGGACTGCCATCAGCACACATGCAATCGGCGGGGGCTTCAATGGTTTCCCAAGTCGGCGCAACAGGTGCTTCGGTTGAAACAGGTGTGGATGGCTCAGTGACTGCGACATCAGTCGTTTCAACTACTTGCGTTGAAGGACTAGCAGTTTCTGATGAACTCGAAGAATCATCACCACTACATGCAGCCAGTGCAAGCAAACCGAAAATGGCGATCGCTGCTCCGAAACGGACGGATGAATGTGAAACGTGACGTGATGTCATTGTTGACCCCCTGGTAACAAAGTCAGAATACAAAGTCAGTAGAGGTCTGCAAGCACCGTAAATGTAAAGATCATGGGCGGAGCGAGCAACTTGTGAGATACCGTTACACGAGTGTCTGAAGCCGAAGAACGTTCCCCGGGCTTTGTTGATCCTTCAGTGCTCCCCAAACCATCTGATATGCGGATTGCGGTACGAGTGAGTCGACCTGGATTACGCGCCATTCGTTCAGGTAGCCCATGGTTGTTTGATCAAGCAGTTGAATCGCACAAACCAGCGGGTACAAGCGGAGACTTGGCTGTGGTGTTCGATGACAATCGCCGTTTCGCGGCAATTGGTTTATGGGATCCCGAATCACCGATCAGAGTCAAGGTGTTGCATGTCGGTAAGCCAGTAACCATTGATGATGACTGGTGGCTCAACAAAATGCGCCAGGCGTTAGAAGTTCGTCGTGAATTGTTGAGCACTGGTTTAACAACTGGGTTTCGCTGGATCCATGGGGAAAACGATGGTCTTCCCGGACTAATCGTTGATCAATATGCCTCAACAGCTGTCATCAAGTTGTACACCGGCGCATGGTTTGTGCATTTACGTTCGATCATGAAGGCCTTGATTGAAGTCGGATCTCTCGAGCGAGTAGTGATTCGCTTTTCGCGGCTCGTTCGCGATGGCGAAACGTATGGTCTGGTTGATGGCGACACCTTGTATGGCGAAGCCCCAACCGGACCAATCATGTTTGTAGAGAACGGTCTGACTCTTGAAGCGGATGTTGTGTTTGGCCATAAAACCGGACACTTCTTAGATCAACGTGACAATCGTGCGATCGTGCGCAACTTGGCAAGTGGATGTCGAGTGCTTGATGTTTTTTCAAGCACCGGTGGGTTCACATTGTCGGCAGCGGCTGGTGGAGCGAAGTCAGTGCACATGGTCGATGTGAGCGCGCCAGCACTTGCAACGGCGCATCGCAATCTTGGGCACAACAAAGAGATTGGTTCAACTGCTACCTGCAAGGTGACTGATGTTCGTGGTGATGCCTTTGCAGTCCTTGAAGACATGGTTGAACGCGGTGAGCAATTCGACATTGTGATTTTGGATCCGCCATCGTTTGCGCAAAATCAGGCCTCAATCTTGCGGGCCTTGAGTTCATACGAGCGCCTGGCTCGTCTTGGATTGCGGCTCACTGCGCCGGGTGGCACTTTGTTACAGGCATCGTGTTCAAGTCGCGTCAACATTGATGAACTGGCAGATGCGGCTTATCTTGCAGCACGAACTGCCCAAGTTGATATTGATGAATTCAAACGCACCGAACACGCGGTCGATCATCCGATTGGTTTCGAATTTGGAGCGTATTTAAAAGCGATTTACTACAAGGTCACGCCGTACCGCGACTAGCCGTTGACTTTTAGAAACTTGCTGAACTTCTTGCGCGGTTTGTTGTCGGCAGCAATCTTGCGAGCCATGTCGTGGAAGATTTTTCCGGTTTCACTTTCGGGAGCAATGGCAGCGATCGGATGACCATCATCTCCACCCTCGCGCAATTGCTGAACCAGCGGCAACTGTCCGAGCAGGGGAACGTTGAGTTCGTCGGCAAGTTCTTGACCGCCACCGCTACCAAACAATTCGTATTTCTTGCCATCGTCGCCACTGAACCACGACATGTTCTCAATGACGCCCTTAACAGGTAACCCAACTTTGGTCGCCATCGCTGCCGACAGTCGTGCAACTTTTTGCGCTGCCTGCTGTGGTGTCGTGACGACGTACACCTCGCCCTTGGGCAAGTACTGGCTGAGGCTCAACGCAATGTCACCGGTGCCTGGTGGCATGTCAATCAACAAGAAATCGGGTTCATCCCAAAAGACATCAGTCAAGAATTGTTCGAGAGCCTTGTGCAACATTGGCCCGCGCCACACGACTGCTTGACCTTCAGGAACAAAGTATCCAATTGAAATGCACCGAACTCCATAGGACTCTGAGGGCAACAGCATGCGATCGATTGCGACTGGGTCTGCGTTTGCACCAAGCATGCGCGGAATTGAGTAACCATAAATGTCGGCATCGAGTACGCCAACGGTGTGACCCTGCGCAGCTAATGCAACGGCAAGGTTGGTTGTGACGCTGCTTTTACCGACGCCACCCTTGCCGGATGAAATCAAAAGTGGACGCGTCTTGTTGTCGGGATTGGCAAATGGAATCGCGCGACCTTCGGCATGACCATGCGCCTGGCCTTGGCCAGCAGTTGAGCCGGGGTCACCGTGCAACTTCATGCGCAGTTCTTCACGCTCTTGATCGGTCATGACCGTGAAATCAAGATTGACGTTTGAAACTCCGGCCAGGGGAGCGACCGCGCCCTTGACACGATTGGTGATCTCATTACGTAATGGGCAACCCGCCACTGTGAGAGCAATCAGAATTGAGACGTTTCCGCCATCAATTTGCACTTCTCGCAACATGCCGAGGTCGACAATTGAGCGATGGAGTTCGGGGTCTTCGACAGGACGAAGGGCTTCAACGACTTGTTCACGGGTGACGGACACGGGTGGGGGCTCCCTACTTCAGAATTTGCACTACGGCGATAGGTATAATACCCACGTGCCAACTGTTCGCCCTCCTCAGACATCAGGTCACGGGTCACCGTCCAAGTCGACGGGTGGATTCGCGGCGTCAGTCACGGCAATTACAAACGCCTTTGGCGACCCAACGCGGCGAGCCATCTATTTGTTCGTCCGAGGTGTTGACGAAGGTGTCACGGCTGCTGAGGTGGCCTCTGAGTTTGACCTACACCCCAATGTGGCGCGACATCATCTCGACAAGTTGGCGGCGGGAAGTTATGTCGATGTTGCAGTCGTACGCCCTCCAGGTGGCGGTGCCGGTCGACCCTCGAAGCGTTATTCGGCAGCTGCCGAATTGCCGATGAGCGAGTTCCCAGTTCGAAGTGATGACCTAGTTCTGAGTTTGCTTGGTAAGACTCTTGCCCTCTTGCCCACCGAACAGGCCGAAGTGATTGCCGAACAAGTTGGCCAAGAATACGGTCGGGCTATGGCGGCAGCGCTCACGGGTACCGATCTGGAAGCGGGTCAACGCAGTCTTCGCTCGGCCATGCAGGCTGTGGCCGATGCATTGACTGCTCACGGTTTCGCTGCGCATACCGAAAAGCGCAACAATCAATTGCAAATCATCAATAATCACTGTCCTTTTGGTGATGTGGCGATTGAGCATCCAGTCATTTGCGCCGTCGACCGAGGCATGGTGAAGGGGATGTTGAGCGCGCTGTACGGCGATGCCGATGTGTCAACCATGGAATCATTGGCGCAGGGCAACACTTTTTGTGCCACTGCCGTCTGACGTGAAACCCGCTGGGGCGGTAGCGTCTCATCTACGTTGTTGGCAGCAGATTCTGCCGACATCGCTTTAACAGGAGGCATATCGTGGACATTCGTATCGGCGTTACCCAGGCAGCTCGAGAAATTTCGTTGGAGCAGGCTGATGACGAACGCGATGCCACCAAAGCCAAGGTTGAAGCGGCCTTGTCAGGTGCAGTTGATGTGTTATGGCTTGTTGACAAAAAGGGTCGTACCGTCGGTGTGCCAGCCGCCAAAATCGCCTACGTCGAAATCGGATCGGTCGAAGGAGATCGCCGCATCGGCTTTGGCGGATGACGCATTTTGACCCGTCGTATCTAGGGGTATGACTCAGTACAGGTCGGTTTTCGGGCAGACTCGTAGGTATGGCAACGCTTGCCGAACTTCTTCGCCAACACACTGAACTTTCCAAAGACGACAGCGCGCATTTGCAGCAGCTGATCGGTGAATGGGGCATGCTCGCCGACCTGTGCTTCGCCGACATGATCCTGTATCTTCGCAATCTCGACGGCGATTGGGTCGTTGGGGCGCAAGTTCGTCCTGCGACTGGTCAAACCATCTATCGCACCGACTTGGTGGAATCACTGGCCAACCCAGCCGAATCTGAGTTGCTCAATCAAGCCATGTCGACAGGTTCAATTAGTGAAGCCGAGTTACATAAGCACGAAATGTTTGATTCGGTCCATGTACTGGCGATTCCGGTGTGCGGATCGGATGGTCCCGTTGCAGTTTTGACTCGTGAGTGGTCATCGAAGACCAGTCGTCAACCTGGAGAACTTGAACGTACCTACTTGTCAATCTTCCAGCGAATCGCCGAGATGATTACCGAGGGCACTTTCCCCTTCCCAGGTCGTGCTGCCGACTTGAGTGCTGCTCCACGCGTTGGAGACGGTGCGGTTGTCTTGGACGAAAATGCCATCATTCGTTACGCATCTCCGAATGCGGTTTCAGCACTTCACCGTGTCGGAATCACCGCCAACGTTGTTGGTCAATCGTTAAGTGAACTTGGTTTTGCTGATAGTCCAGTGCGCCAAGCATTTGAACGATTTGAACCAGTCATTGAAGAATTTGATCAAACTGCTGACGTAACTTTGCTCGTGCGTTGTATCCCGATTATTTCAACCGAAGTGATTACTGGTGGAATGTTGCTCATTCGTGACGTGACAGAAGTGCGTCGACGTGACCGAATGCTGTTGTCTAAAGACGCAACCATTCGAGAGATTCACCACCGAGTGAAGAACAACCTGCAGACAATTTCTTCACTCTTGCGTTTGCAGGCTCGACGCCTTGAATCTCCTGAGGCGAAAGCTGCAGTCCAAGAAAGTGTGCGACGTATTCGCACCATTGCTCTCGTACACGAAACTTTGTCTCGCGAAACTGGCGAAGATGTTGCGTTTATTGAAATCGTGCGACCGCTCATGCGTTTGGCCGAAGAGGGATTGCAATCACCTGATCGTCCAGTGCGATTCATTGTGCAGGGTGATGGTGGACGTTTGCCAGCAACGATTGCAACACCGCTCTCAGTTGTGCTGACTGAACTCTTACAAAACGCCGTTGATCACGGTTTCCCTGAGGGAAGCGACGGCGGAACAGTCGTCGTGCAATTGGGCGGTGACGACGATGAAATTCAAATCAAGGTCATCAACGATGGCCGGGGACTAGATCCGTCTTTTGATTTGAACGGTGCAACCGGACTCGGGTTGTCTATTGTGCGAACTTTGGTAACGACTGAGCTCAACGGCTCAATTTCGATTCGCGCTGGCGCACCTGAGGATTTTAATGCAGTAGGGATTGAGGCTCATCGCCGCGGCGATGGAACAGTTGTTGACTTGCGCCTACCGCGCTAAAACGAAAACTTCTCAGGAAGCGAACGAACGAGCTGCCAACTGGGCAGCGCGATGACGTGCAGCAATCTTGCGACGAATGTCGCGACGTTCTTCCTCGGAGGTTCCGCCCCAGACACCAGAGTCTTGGTTGGTTTCGAGTGCGAACTCAAGACAGCTCACTTGAACTGTGCATTCGTTACAGACTTGCTTTGCTCGGTCAATTTGTAGAAGCGCTTGACCGGTTGTTCCTATGGGGAAAAACAGATCGGGATCGGTGTCACGGCAAACGGCTTCATCGCGCCATGAATAATCGGCGGAACCAAGTGCAAGTGAAGAGGCAAGGATTGACACGGTGTGCTCCAGGCAAGTTAGGGGGTTGAGGGGATGTCGTTCTCGTGATGAGAACTATGAAATTCTGAATGAACTGGCTGTCTTAATTAACTGACTGTGCAAGGTTGGCAAACAACAGATGAACACGCAAGGGGTCAGGTCATATTTTTTCGTCACAGGACAAATTTTTTTTGGGACATAAAAATAATAAATGTTCTTGTTGGTGTGTAATCAGAGTTAACTCAAGGTATGGGAATTCAGGTACTCGCTCACCGTGGTGCATCGGCCGCCGAGAAGGAAAATACAATTTCTGCCTTTAAACGTGCAGTTTTGATGGGTTCTGATGCTGCAGAGCTTGATGTGCGACGAACTCTTGACGGCGTTTTGGTCGTACATCACAATGCGACACTCGATGACGGGCAAATCATTTCGCAAGTCAAATATTCGGAATTGCCAGACCATGTGTGCTCGCTTGATGAAGCACTTGATGCATGCGTGCCGATGTGGGTCAACGTTGAAATCAAGAATGACCCAGAAGAACCCGACTTTGATGCGAGCGAATCAATTGCTGATCAAACCATTACTTGCCTTGAACGACGTCCCGAAGGAGATGACCGTTGGTTGATTTCTTCGTTCCGTCGCGAGACCATCGATCGTTGTCAACAACTACGACCGACCATCGCAACTGCATGGCTAACAGTTGGTGTTCGTCCCGACGAATTTGACTCGGTGTTACCTGACCTCGTGAAGAGTGGGCACAGTGCGTTACATCCTTGGGTCAATTTTGTAACTCAGGAAACCGTTGACGCATGCCACCAACATGGTCTCGCACTCAACACATGGACTTGCGACGATCCGGCGAGAATGGCAGAACTGATTGCCTGGGGCGTTGACGGAATTTGCACGAATGTTCCTGATATCGCACTGCAAGTACGTGATCAGTCTTCGGGTATTTGATCAGCAGGCTGAACCGGGAAGAGTAGTTTCACGGCTTCAGGTACATGCCTGAAATGCAAACGAGTTGATTCGCCTAAGTAATCGCCATCAACTTGATAGGGGAATGGTTGAGCATTCTCAACAATGAGCTCGTGCACATCATTGAAACAGGCAACATGTTTACTCGGCGTGACTCCACCGCCTTTGAGTGCGCCGGCAAGAGTACGAATGATTGCAATGGCTGACATCGTGCGGAAGGTAACTGCAACCAATGGTTTGTCAAGGCCTGCTGCTGGTGACAAATCAAGAGGACGGTTACCCAAGAACGAATATGGATTCGTGTTCAGAACAATGGTGAAGTAACCATCATCAACAAATCGAGTTGGGTCGTAGTTCAGATTTTCAAAATCAGAAAGTCCACCCGGACCACCAATGGCCGAATCAGCTGCAACGCTGAAGTGTGGATGATGACGATCGTATTTATTGAGCCATGTATGTAACGCCGCATAAATGAAAAGTGGATGTCCGGCCCAACGCTTGAGCGATGCGCGAGTTTCAACTGTGCGCACAACTGCAGCGTCGTATCCGATGCCAGTATGGAAACAAAAGAAACGTCCATTGACGCGACCAAGTCCGATGGGACGAATATTTGTTTCGGGGTCTTCGAGGCCCGCAACCAAAAGCGAAGCAGCTGCAACTGGGTCATTTGGGAGTCCGATGGTGCGAGCGAACACGTTGGTACTTCCGCCGGGTAAAACCCCGAGTGCGGTATCGGAGCCAGCAACACCGGTCGCGACTTCATTGAGAGTGCCATCGCCACCAAACGAAATCACTAGATCGATTCCTCGGTGGGCGGCATCTTGAGCAAACCGGGTGGCATGACCACGGCGGTTGGTCTCAACGATCTGGACATCGTGTTGCCTCGACAAGGCCCGATGCACGATGACCGTGTTTCGCGCCGTGACCGAGGAGGCAAAGGAGTTGACGACCAGCAGAATCCGCACCGCTTGAGACCGTACCAGCCCATTTGGCGAGGAGTTGAGCCGACGCCTTGCCGAGTAGGTCGGGAGTCACTTATTTAGATGTGAGATGGGTTGTGTGAAACGGTGCACAAGCCGCAAGAATGGCGAACTATGAACGTAATCGTCTGTGTGAAGCAGATCCCCGACCCCGCCAACCCCGGAGCCCTTGACGCCTCGTCAAACACGCTCAAGCGAGAAGGCAAATTGATCCTTGACGAGTCCGACAGCTATGGCGTTGAAATGGCCTTGCAGTTGGTTGATGCAGCGGGCGGCGGTGAAGTCAGCTTGGTGTCGATGGCACCGAATAGCGAGACCGCTGGTTTGCGCACCGCCCTTGCGATGGGTGCTTCGAAAGCAGTTCTCGTTTCTGATCCAGCACTCCAGGGTTCAGATGCACTCACGACCGCCAAGATTTTAGCTGCGGCTATTCAGCGTTTGGGTGGTGCCGATTTGATCATCGCTGCAACCGAATCAAGCGATGGTTACACCGGAACTGTTCCCGAACAAATTGCTGAAGTTCTCGGATTGCCGTCAGTAACTTTCGCGAAGAAAGTTTCCATCGAAGGTGGTGTCTTGAAGGCCGATCGTCAGACCGAAGAAGGTTATGACGAAGTGACCTGCCCACTGCCCGCACTCATCTCGGTGACTGCTGGTGTTGTTGAGCCGCGTTACCCAAGCTTCAAAGGCATCATGGCTGCAAAGTCAAAGCCAGTTGATGAAGTGACTGCCGCCGATCTTGGCGTGACTCCTGTTGGCTGGGCTGGCGCTGGTCAGCAAATCAGCAACGTTGCACAGGCCGAGGCTCGTGCTGCTGGTGAAGTCATCGAAGATGACGGCGAAACATTCGGCAAGATCGTGACCTTCCTCGAAGGTCTTAAGGTCATCTGAGAAGCGCACTCGCTTTCAGAGATCACTCACAACTACATAACGACGAAAAAGAACGAGAACGGACAGAACAATGGGAATTAGCAACATTTGGGTTTTTGCTCAGGTCGCAAATGGCGCACCAACTTCAGGTTCACTTGAATTGGTCACCAAGGCCCGCACTCTTGGCGGATCAGTGAGCGTGTGGGTTGCCGGTGACGGTGCCTCGGTCGCTGGTGCACTTGGCGAATACGGTGCAAGCAAAGTCTTCGCAGTTGACTACGGTCAGAACTTGGCAGGAGTTGCCGTTGCTTCGGCAATGAAGGCCACAATTGACGGCGGCGAATCGCCCGATCTCGTTATGTTCCCGCAGTCATATGAAGGCCGCGATGTGATGGCTCGTTTGTCGGTCAAGCTTGGGCGCACCGTGCTCACCAACAGTGTTGACATTGAAGTTGCCGGAGATTCAGTTTCAGCTACCACGCCAATCTTTGGTGGCAACACTTTGGTCACGACAACCTTCACCGGTGGTGCTCCGTACTTGGCAGCATTCCGCCCGAAGTCATTCAACCCTGAAGCATCAGGTGGCGCAGCAGCTGCAGTGCAGGCCGTCAGCGTTCCCGATCTCGGTGCAACCGGAACCGCCAAGATCACCGCAGTGCATGTTGAAGAGACGACTGGTCCCAAGCTCGATGAAGCCAACGTGGTTGTGTCGGGTGGACGTGGCCTTGGTGAAAGTGCAAACTACGCAATGATCGAAACTTTGGCCAAGTTGCTCAAGGGTGCGCCTGGTGCATCACGTGCAATCGTGGACGCTGGATGGGTTCCGTACAGCTACCAAGTCGGCCAGACCGGCAAGGTTGTGAAGCCCAGTGTGTACATCGCCGCGGGTATCTCGGGTGCGACCCAGCACATGGTGGGTATGAAGGGTTCAAAGAACATCATCGCCATCAACAAGGACAAGGAAGCGCCGATCTTCGGAATTGCTGACCTCGGAATCGTTGGAGACGTGCATAAGGTTCTGCCCAAGCTCATCGAAGCCTTGCAAGGCCGCTGACCCAACCTTCCAACTGCCCTAATTCCGCCACTTTGGAATTTCGTTGCCGCCTAGCGGTAGCCAGATTCCAAAGTGGGCGTTTTTGACCACTCTGTACTTTTGGTTCCGACAGTTGGAACTAAAAGTACAGAGTGGCTCAATTTGGGGGGTTAGTTGGTTTGGGTTTGGGTTTGGGTTTGGGTTGTGCGGTCGTGGGCGATGAGTGCGACCGTGATGTCGTTGTCGGGATCTTCCGCCACCAAGTTCAACTCAAAAGGATGATGGCCCTCAATATCGACCCTGAACCATTGCAAAGCTTGGGCCGTATCGCCCACCTCGTGACTCAGCGCGCCAGTGTCTCGCAACTCGTCCCACTCTTCGGTGAATCCACCGATCGCGGCCAGCAACCACCACACTCCAAAGCGTCCGAGTGCTGCTCCACGACGTCGCCCATGGGCGCCACCGGATGATCCGCACCAAGCGAGCCACTGCAATGCTTGCTCTGTCGTCAACGGAGTCACTCGAAATGATTGATGACTGAGAGCACTCATTGCATCGTTGACGGTTCCATCAACCACAACTGATGTTGCTTGACCGCCAGATGATGACGTCCATGGTTCAACCAGGGATCGCAACGCATCACGGACAAATGGATCGTCGACGATCATGTCCTCGAACACTTCATCGGCCTCGATATCGGTCCATTCATGTCGCCAGACATCGCTTGGAGAAGGTGCATCAATTCCATTATCTGAATACGTCGCAACTGGATAGGCAGGTTCCCACGGTTGAAGTTCGAGCGGAAGATCCAAAACATCAAGCACATCGCCGGCCGAGGCGCGATCAATGACTTCACCACGAATCGCACGTTCGTGGGCAATGAATGCCGAGCGTGGTCCAGCGACGAGCAATGTTTGCAAGTCATGCCACGAATGATTCTGTGCAACGACCTCAGTCAACGGACCAATCGTGAAACGGCCGGCATCTTCTTGTAAAACCTTGGCCGCCCACTCAGTACTTGCATGTAACGCCAAACGGTATTCGGCCAAAGTCGCAGCTGGCCACACTTGGCGACCAGTCTGTGTTGCCAGTTGAGCACGCTCGCGAATTCGGAAAAGACCTTCCCAATCGCGGGTCTCGCACCGAGCATCAATTAGTCGTACCAATCCATCAAGATCAGACCGATCAATGAGCGGGTCAAGATCTTCGTCATGCATGATTGTTCGCCACAAGTTTTAGGTGTAAGTCTTTAGACCATTGGCCAGGGGTAGCGGTGGCCAGATGCATCAATGGGGAACATACCACCTTGGGCGAGCATTGCAGCACGTTCAATCATTGCTTCAATTTCATCGGCATCAAGAAGTGCTGCCACTTCAAGTGGTGGATGATCAGCAATACGTTGAATTTTCTCTATCAAATCAGGGGGAATTGCTTCTCCGCCGAACTCCCAAATCACCGTGCGCAATTTGAACTCGGCCGAAAAACACAAACCTTGATCAATTCCCCAAATGCGATCGTCGCTGTCAATGAGGCAATGTCCACTTTTGCGGTCAGTGTTGTTGGCAACAATGTCAAAAGCTGCCATATTGCGAAACTGATCGTGCAGGTCTTCGCGCGATTCGTACAACGTGAAGTAGTGCTCTTCAAAACGGGCATCAATGAACCATTGCAAAGAACCGATTCCAAAAGGACCATCTCGTTCTACGGTTGGCGGGATGACGTGAACTTCCATGGCTTCAGACAAAAGATAGGCAGCTACCTCGCGTTGATACAGCCCTGATGGAAAATCCCACAGCGGTCGTTCTCCGCGCAATGGCTTGTAAATACCTTGACCGATTTGATCACCAAGTGTCAGCTTCACCAGAAATGTTGCGTTACTGCTGTACGGCATGCGACCTTCGACTTCAATGTCACCGTGCTGCAGTAAATCCAGAATATTCATGATGACGATTCGAACAGATCAGTTCATTCGTGGGCAAAAGTGGCCGTCGGTGTTGATGGGCAGTCCACAAAATTGACAGTCGGGGCGACCAGCAGAAACGATGCGATCAGCATTGTCGCAAAATGCCATTGCTTGGGCGCGTGTCATGCTGACTCGTACCCGTGCCCCAGGGATGTTCTCCATGGGGTCATCGTCGTTGTCATCATCGTCGTTGTCATCATCTTCGAACTCATCGTCATCATTTTGTGTGAGCGGAGCGAATTCTTTGAGATGTAAAACAAAGTCATCATTTTCGCGGTTGAACTCAAGCGCAACGGCCCCTAAAACAAAAGATTCTTGAATTGGTTCAGTGAGCTGCATCACCGAACGAGGGGGTTGACCTTCGGGGATTGGCAAGTGAGCGAGTGCACGATGAAGGTATTTTGCGATCGCTGCCACTTGTTGTTTTTCGCTTCGGATGGTCACTATTCGAGCACCTGCTCGTGCCTGTATGTAGAACGTGCGTTGTCCGGGTTCGCCGATAGCGCCCGAAGTAATGACATCGACAAAATCAAAATCAGCGAAAAAATCCATGTTCTATCTCATGAAGGACGAAGATCGCCGAGCGATCCGCCGGTGGAGTTGACGTTGAGAACGATTGGTCCACCAACGGTGTAAGCAATGGCCGAAACTGAACAGGTGCTGATGACGATCCGTTGAAAAAGATCAATGTGCGTGCCCATGGCGTGAGCGACTGCTGCTTTGATGGGATCGGCGTGTGATACACAAACAATGACTCCGCCTCGATGTTGTGCAACCAAACGATCTATTGCCGAGACCATTCGCGTCTGCATTTCAGTGAAGCTTTCACCGTTCGGGAAACGAAAGGTTGAGGGTGCGCGCTGAACAGTTGACCATTCGGGAAGCTTCATGAGTTTGCTGAGTTCGGCTCCGGTCCAATCACCGAACTCGCATTCAAGTAGGCCCTTATCAATTTTTGTGCGAAGACCTAGTGCCTTGGCAATAGGCGCAGCAGTTTCGCGAGCGCGTTCGAGCGGAGACGCATAAATTGCATCAACTTTTTTCAATCCAGCGATACGTTCGGCAACCGCTTCGGCTTGTTTGATTCCGACGTCAGCGAGATGTAACCCAGCGGCGCGACCTGGCAAGAGTTTCCCAGTCGTCGGCGTTTGCCCATGACGAACGAGCAACACCAATGTCGACGATGGTGGGGCGGTTTTCGTTGTCTTTTTGGCAGTCATAACATGTGCCAACCTAGTGGCAATTCAAAGATTTTGCCCTGTCAGCGCTCAAGAGCGATTCGTGTTGCAGTAGCTGCTTGTGTAATTGCCGCGGCACCATCGTCGACAAATTGGCTCATTGAAAAGAAACCATGGACCTGTCCGTAATAGCGCGTTAGTGAACATGAGACGCCGGCCTCGTTGAGGCGATTGGCGTATTGCTCGCCTTCGTCGCGTAGCGGATCGTATTCGGCGGTAATGACAATGGCGGGCGGTGCCGAGGCCAAGATTGCTGCGTCAGCGAAGAGTGGCGAAACGCGCGGATCTGTCGGCGAACCAATGGATCCACTGAGGTAGTGATCACAGAACCACTTCATGCCGCCAGCTGTCAGGCGAAAACCTTCGCCGTTGTCTATGTAACTTTGTGAACTACGCGTGGCATCGGTGACTGGGTAAATCAACATCTGAAATTTCAGTGGCACTGGTTGCAAGTTGGCAACTGCTGCCGCCAAGTTTCCTCCGGCGGAGTCGCCGCCGACTGCGATGCGCGACGCATCAATTCCAAGTTCACTGGCGTGGGCGTGCGCCCAACGCAAGGCAACGATGCAATCATTTAAGGGCTCCGGAAATGCGAACTCAGGAGCAAGACGGTAGTCGACCGAAAGCACCGCATGGCCCATTGATTGTGCGAGTTTGCGGCACACATCATCGTGGGTATTGATACTTCCGAGCACCCAGCCACCACCGTGGTAAAACACGAGCAAACCGACGTCGGTGCGATTATTCGGACGATACAAACGAGCTGGCACACCATCAGCATCAACGTCGCGAATTTCGTGAAGTTCGACCATTGAAGGAGCAGTCATCATTTCCATACCAGCGCGAGCGATAGCTGGTTCTTGAGTTTCAAGTGCGGGAGCATTAAGTTGCTCGAGAGCGAGGAGGAGTGCTGCTGTCTGCTGATGAAGTGCCATGGCAATATCTTGCCATTGACGAGCCCTCTACTTCGTCTTCAGACTGTTTTCGCTTCCGGCAAAGAGTCTTTTGAGATTTGGGACATGGCGCCACACGACAAAGGCGCATAAGCCAACACCGGTCAGAACTTCTCCCACTGGCCGACCGATGATGATTTGTGAAACAGGAAGACCGATCGCAATCGCTAATGAACCAAGCGATGCCTTCTTCGTGACCTTTGCGGTGATGAGCCAGAGCAAAGTCATCGCCGCGCCAAGAAGCGGGTATAGCGCGATCATTCCGCCGCCGGCTGTCGCAACACCTTTGCCACCTTTGAACTTTCGCGTGACCGGGAAAACGTGGCCGACAACAGCCGCGCACGCCAAGGCCAGCGCGCCGGCGTAGCCAGCGATCCAAAAACCTATGCCAACTGAAACAGCGCCTTTGAGTCCGTCCAGAACGAACACCAAAATGCCAAGCTTGCGACCAAGTAACCGACCGACATTTGAGGCCCCCGGATTTCCCGAACCAGACGACGTGATATCAATGCCACGACTACGAGCAATCAAAACCGCACTGGGGAAAGTTCCGAGCATGTAGGCAACGGGTATGAGGAACAAAATGGCAATCACTGGTTCTATCTTTATGGCTCGCACCAGGCGAATGGCGGACTATCGCGCACTCGAAGATTTTGGGTATGGGTATCGCGCTGGCACGCGCGTGAGATGGGTACTCTGCCATCAATGTCTGAAGTCCCGAATTACGGTGAAAACGCGCCCCGAATACGGCGCAGCACCTCGACGTCGGCTTTTGGCGCATCAAAACGTGAGGGTCATGATGCTTCGGCTTTCTATGCGCGTTTTCGAACCCCAGATATCTCGGCAGATGAGACATTGGCGGATCCGTTAACGGTCGACCCAGTTCGTAATCAGATCTTCGTTGGCGATTCGCGTGAGATGTCGCAAATCCCCGATAATTCAGTCGGACTTGTCGTTACTTCTCCGCCGTACTTTGCAGGTAAGGCCTATGAAGAGGCCTTGGGTGAAGGACATATCCCAGCCGACTATGTCGAGTATCTCGAGATGCTCACTGACGTGTTTGCCGAATGTCGACGAGTACTCGAACCTGGTGGTCGGATCGTTGTGAACGTTGCCAATCTTGGTCGACGCCCATTTCGTTCGCTTGCCTCTGATATCACCACGATCTTGCAGGACGAACTTGGATTGTTGTTGCGTGGTGAAGTCGTGTGGTTGAAGCAACGGGGATCATCGGGGAGTTGTGCGTGGGGATCTTTTAGGTCGGCGACGAACCCAGTGTTGCGCGATACAACCGAGCGTTTGATCGTGGCTAGCAAAGGTCGCTTTGATCGAGCGATCTTGCCAGCGAAGCGCGCCAAGCGCGGTTTCCCTTCAGTCTCAACTTCAACCTCAGACGAATTCGTTGAGGCCACGATTGATGTGTGGGAAATACAACCCGAAAGCGCAACTCGCGTGAATCACCCAGCGCCGTTTCCAGTCACTCTTGCCGAGCGGTGTATCGACTTGTACTCATTCAAAGGTGATCTCATTCTTGATCCATTTATGGGTTCTGGTTCTACAGCAGTTGCAGCAGCGCGTTTATCGCGTTCGTTCGTTGGTTTTGACACCGATGAGAATTATGTTGCTCGGGCTTTGAATCGTGTAGTCAACGAAGGTCAGCCGCGAACCGATACGGAAAATCGTTCAATACGCGATGTCGTTGAAGACATTTTGACGAGCAACGGTTTCAACAGAATTGTGTGGGGAGCTCGCATGCTGACGGGTTTTGAAGCCACCGGTCGAGCAATTCGCGATGATGATTCGACAATTATCTTTGATATCGCAGGTGGACGAACAAATGTGCGACCGGGGTTGTCTCGCGGCGATCTTTTGTGGCGGGCGATTGGTCGTGGCGCGGTGATTGCCGAAATTGAACCAGATACCCCATTTGTGATTTTCACGTCAGGCCTTCCCGAGAAATTGAGTGGCGGTAATGCGTTGGCGATGGTCGTTGGGCCAGGTCGTCCGATCGCTGCCATCGTGACGATGGAAAATCGGGAGATTTCTTCGGAAATCCTAAGCCAATTGAGATAGTTGTAGTTACAGACGCTGGTTGTAGTTACTGACATAGGTAGTAGTGAATAGATACTGTTAGTAGTAACTTTTACTTGGGCCGAAGACTAGGGCTCACGAGGACAAGTAATGAGTTATCTGACCGATCTAGAAGCACAATCAATCCACATTTTGCGCGAGGCGGTTGCGCAGGCTGAAAATCCTGTCATGTTGTATTCGATCGGCAAAGACAGCAGTGTGATGCTTCACCTGGCCCGTAAAGCTTTCTTTCCAGCGCCGCTACCTTTTCCTCTTTTGCATGTTGATACCACGTGGAAGTTCAAGGAAATGATTGCCTTTCGCGACACGGTGGCCGCCGAAGCAGATATTCGACTGATCGTTCATCAGAATCCAGAGTGCATTAGCCAAAACATCAACCCGTTTGACCATGGCTCGTCGCTGCACACTGATATGTGGAAAACGCAAGGTTTGAAACAAGCCTTGGATGCCGGTGGTTTCGACCTGGCTTTTGGTGGGGCTCGACGTGACGAAGAAAAGTCGCGGGCCAAGGAGAGGGTCTTTTCATTTAGAACTTCACAGCAAGTTTGGGATCCCAAAAATCAGCGACCCGAACTCTGGAACCTGTATAACGCTCGTCATGCTCGCGGCGAATCAATCAGGGTCTTTCCTTTGTCAAGTTGGACCGAACTTGATGTGTGGCAATACATCATGGTTGAAGGCATCCCGGTTGTTCCGCTCTATTTTTCTCAACGACGTCCAATCGTCGAACGTCAAGGCATGAGCATCATGGTTGATGATGATCGTATGAAACTTCTTCCGGGCGAAGTGGTCAAAGAAAAGATGGTGCGTTTTCGAACGCTGGGTTGTTATCCGCTCACTGGAGCCGTTGAAAGTGAAGCGACTGATCTGGCGTCAATTATTGAGGAGATGTTCGTCAGTCGATCTTCGGAACGTCAGGGGCGTCTCATTGACCACGATCAAGCTGGTTCAATGGAGAAGAAGAAGATTGAAGGCTATTTCTGATGAAGAGTTGGAGCGTCACTCAACAAGAAGGCTTATCTTCGTTCATCAAGTCACAGCAGGAAAAAGACCTGTTGAGATTTGTTGTATGTGGAAGTGTGGATGACGGCAAGAGCACAATGATCGGCCGACTTCTGTACGACTCAAAACAAATATTTGATGATCAGCTTGAAGCTCTTGAACGAGACTCGGCCCGGCATGGCACACAAGGCGAATCAATTGACTTTGCTCTGTTAACAGATGGACTGATGGCTGAACGTGAACAAGGAATCACCATCGATGTCGCTTATCGCTTTTTTGCGACCGACAAAAGAGCTTTTATCGTCGCCGATGTTCCTGGTCACGAGCAGTACACGCGCAACATGGTGACCGGAGCCTCGACAGCCGACCTGGCGGTGGTGCTGATTGATGCGCGCAAAGGAGTCTTGACGCAGACTCGGCGACATTCCCTCCTGGTCGATCTGTTGGGCATCAAGCGGGTCGTGGTCGCGATCAACAAAATTGACTTGGTTGATTATCGTCAAGAAGTTTTTGAATCAATCTCTCGCGATTATCTTGAATTTGCACATGATCTACATTTTCAGGAAATTCACTTTGTCCCGATTTCGGCCTTGACGGGTGAGAATCTCACCCTGCCATCGGCGAACATGAACTGGTATCAAGGACCGAGTCTCATCGAAATCGCCGAAAAGGTTCCTGCGCACGACAACGATCAACAATTGCCTTTTCGGATGTCAGTTCAAAGTGTGAATCGACCAAACTCCGACTTCCGTGGCTATATGGGATTGATCTCGAGTGGAACGGTTTCCGTAGGCGAGGCGATTCGAGTTCTGCCGAGTGAAAGAGAATCGCGGATCAGAGCATTCGCCGACTTTGATGGACCAAAAATGTCGGCGGTTGCGGGAGAAAGTGTGTGTTTACTTCTCGAAGATGAAGTCGACATCAGTCGCGGCGATTTGTTGAGCAGCGCATCTGAACCAGCGTCATTAACCGATCATTTTGAAGCCCACTTGGTCTGGTTTGGTGAAAGTCCGATGATTCCTCAACGTTCATATCTTCTGAAAATCGGAAGTAGGGAAGTTCCGGCACAAATTGACCGTTTGAAATATCGCCTCGATATTGACAGCAACAAACATTTAGAAGCTACATCGCTTCATATGAATGACATTGGCATCGGCAATATTTCGACCACCTCGGTCATTGCATTTGATGCCTACGACGTGAATCGTCAGAATGGTGCCTTCATCTTGATTGATCGGGCAACCAACCTGACGGTAGGGGCTGGCATGATTCGTCATGGTTTACGACGCTTTGAAAACGTGCCTTGGCAGAAGCTTGCGATTGGTCGCGAGCAACGCGGTTCGTTAACGGATCAGAAGTCATTCGTGCTTTGGCTGACTGGATTGTCCGGAAGTGGTAAGAGCACCATTGCTAACCAGGTTGAGCAGATTTTCCACCGAAACGGTCTTCGTACTTATATTCTCGACGGAGATAATGTACGCCACGGACTAAACGCCGATTTGGGGTTTTCGGATTCTGATCGAGCAGAGAATATTCGTCGAGTTTCTGAAGTTGCCAAACTGTTTGTTGATGCTGGTGTGGTCACCATCGTGTCGTTCATTTCCCCCTTTGGCGAAGAACGAAAACTTGCTCGTGACATTGTAGGAACGGAAGATTTCTTTGAGGTATTTGTTGATGCTCCGTTAGAAGTGGTGGAGGCTCGAGATGTCAAAGGGCTGTATGCGAAAGCTCGCGCCGGTTTGATCCCAAACTTTACGGGAATCAATTCTCCATACGAAATTCCAATTAATCCAGATCTGAGAATTGATACGTCTAGTTCGAGTATCGAAGAATGTGCGCAGATGGTGTTGGAGGCCTTGACAAATAACGACTTGATCCAACGAAACTTGGCTTAACCTTCTTTTCCTAGTTGTTGTGGTTCACATTTCCCTAGGCGACACTTTCCAAAGTGATCTATGTTCGTTACCTCGGCCGATTGTGCCACCACACCCACATTGGACTGTATGTTTGCGGGCCAGTTTGTCACTCGGTGCGATGATCTAACACAGTCAAGAGAAACAGACGAGGAAACGTCAAATCGGTGGCGAATCAAACTGGAGCGAGCCCAAGTGGGTATAACTCCTTTAATCATTTACGACACCGGCAGAAATTTCTCCCGTTCCGTTCAGATTCGTCAACCCGTGAACCTTGAACATCGTTGTGGCGCAAAACAGTGAACAAAGGGTTCCTGAGCGGGTGCACTGTTGAATGAGTAGCATCAGAATTCGATGGCAAATATAAAAGCCTTGTCTCAGAACGAAATGAATATCAATCGCCAGGTCTCGATTGTCGGAATCATCTTTGGCTTAGTCGCAGTCCTGGCTGGGGCCGAGCCGACCGGATTTTTCTGGGCTGACGTTCTTTACAGTGTTGTGGCAGTAACGACTGTCGTGCTGATCGGATCGCGTGCCCCTTGGTGGGTGATCACCCTTCACATCGCCGTTGCCGCGGCGATGACATTTTCGACGACGGGCGTTCTCGTTGGAGGCGCCCTCTACTTGGTGACGCTCATTTATTCCTCTCGGGCAGAATCGTCGAGATTGATGAAGGCGGCATTGGTTGGTGCATCGGTGAATCTCATGTTTTATTCCCAATGGGCGGAGGTTTTTGGGGTATCGAGTTTGGTCGGCATCGTTACCTGTGTGGCTTTTTGTCTCTTCGTCTTCAAGACCGACTCGGCGATGTTCAAAGTGACTCGGAATAAAGTTGTGGCCGTTTGTTCGGTCTTTGCGGTGGCATTGCTCGGGTTATGTCTCGCCTTATTGATGGCCAAAGCACCGCTGACGAATGGCAATCGCCTGGCTCGTGAAGGTATCGCAGCGTTGAACCAGGGGGACTTGGCTGTTGCCCGACAACGCCTTGATTCCGCCCAAGAGCAGTTAGAAACGGCATCAAGTTGGCTTAATTCGCCGCTCACGTATATGGCCAGGGCGATTCCAGTGGTGGGTCAACACCGTGATGCCGCGGCCAAGTTGAGTTCGAGTTTTTCTCAGTCGCTTCAGCAGTTGTCACTCTGGTTATCGCAGTTCGATCTTGAGAGGCTTCGAATCGTAGAAGGAAGTATTGATCTGGTCGCTGTGAGCGATTTACGGGCACCCTTGGCCCAAATGCTTGAAGTAATGAACGATTTAGAGGGTGATCTATTCGCAGCTCAAAACCCCTGGCTGATCGGACGGATCCAAGATGAATTTGCCGAGCTGCTTGGGGAGCTCGACCAACAACTCGAACGGGGAGCGAACGCTCAGTTGGCATTAGATCTTGCACCACAGATTTTGGGACGCGATCGCCCCATGACATATTTCGTGGCGTTGACGACTCCGGTCGAGGCCCGAGGCCATGGGGGTTTCATGGGCAACTGGATTGAGCTCTCCATCGACAATGGCCTTATTGACGTCGTCGAGTATGGGCGGACAGCTGATTTGAACGCAGCTGGCGATCGCCCAAGAAAAATCACCGGGCCTGCAGATTGGGTTGAAAGATATGGGGATTTCGGATTCACCAATGCTTTGGGCGGAAACGTTGGTGAGAGCCCATGGCAAAACATCACGATGTCGCCACATTTCCCATCGACTGGACAGGTTATTTCCGAGTTGTATCCACAAAGTGGCAGAAAAAAATTGGATGGGGTTTTTGCGATGGATGTCGAAACTGTCAGTGCCCTACTCGAATTCGCTGGGCCGGTGGCTGTCGCAGGAAGAGATGAGCCTTTGACCTTCGAAAACGCCGTCGAGTTTTTGCTCCACGACCAATACATTGACTTTGCTGGCAACGACAGAATTGATCTCCTTGAGTCGGTAACTCGACAGGCTTTAGACCAAATTTTGGCGGGTGAACTTCCCCCGCCCAACGTTGTGGCCAACCGACTCGGACCGATGGTTGCTGAAGGGCGACTGACTGGGTACTCACCCGATCCCGATGTTCAAGATTTGTTCAAACGCATCGGTATGTCGGGCTCACTTGCCTGCGACCAGACCGTGGATTGTTTTGCGGTCACCATTGACAATGCGAGTGGTAACAAAATCGATTATTTCCTTGATTTAAAGGTTGATTACTCGGTGGAGGTTGCCCGAAATTCCAATGAGGTGAAGGGAACTGTCTCAATCGCTGCATCAAATTCTTCGCCGTCGTCGGGGTTGCCCGATTACATCATCGGGAACTTGGTTGGGCTTCCTCGTGGTTTCAATCGGATGTTGATTTCGATTCACTCCCGGCTCGGATACGTCCGATCAACTGATCCCAACGACAATTTAGATTGGTGGTTCTCAAGTGAACAAGGGCACAATGTCTCGTCCGTCTACGTGGACGTTCCTCCCGGACAGACGGTCAATCTGACAGTCGAATTAGGTGGCTCATTAGATCTGAGCAATGGCTACTCATTGACAGCGCGCAATCCCGCTGCCGTTCGTCCGTGGAGCACGAAGATCGAATTGATCGAGGATGGAACGAAAAGCCTTCTCAAGAATTCTGCAGAATCTGGTCATTGGATCTTGCCCTGAGTTCGGTGGCTCTGGTTGACGAGTGGATAGTTACTTGTTTACGTGTCAGCAGAAAGATGAGCCGGTCATCAGCGCCTGAAAAGGGCAATTCGCGGTCGAAGTTTGGAAACAGTGCGAAAGGAATTTACGTCAGCGTGCCCGTGGACCTCTTCGAAAAGATTCAAAATAGCCTCTGAACTGGGGAAATCTATTTCCATACCTACCGCCTCGGTATGTATTGAGAGAAATCTTCGGCATTGTTTGCGTTCGGGGGCTGGCAAGTTCAACTCTGAAGAGGTCTTCAGAGGAAAAAGAATAGTGTGATCTTGTCGTATATCTGGTGTAACGCCCCGCTCAATGATTGGATATGATTAGTGAAGAAATTCGACTGGTAGGAGATTGAAATGAAGAAGCTTTTGACAGGTATGGCAGTTTTTGCAGCGACCAGCTTCACTGGAATTTTGGGAGCTTCGGCTGCTGATTATCCGCCGGCCGCTGGTTCGGGTGGAAACCCCAACTTGCCCGCAACTGGTGCAAGCGTTCTGCAGGACACTTTGCAGTACGGCAATGTGGCTTTGATTTTGGGCCTCGGATTGGTCGGCGCAATCGCCGTTCGCCGTCGTTCAGTTCATAACTGAAGTTAATTTCGCAATCGCGTCGTACCGGCGCGTTAGATGCTCGCGGCGACTCGACGGCCTTCTAGAACGGCCTCGAGGATTGTCCGCGGAGCAACACTGTCTCCTATTTGAATGGCACCATCAATTGCTGTCGTTGGCAGTCTGAATCCTGCGTCAACAACGCAGGCACATTCGATTTCAGTGAGTTCACCTGAGAAGCGATCTTGGACTCGAACAACAAAATGTGAATCTTGTTTTGTGATTCCGCGCACCACACTGCGTCGTTGAATACGGGTTCCTCGTTGAGCGAGACGCACATTGGCTGGTGCTAAATCACCAGTGCGCGACAATTCGTTACCAGCAATATTGTCGGGCGTCACCAAAATTGCTCGCTCACCAAGTTCTTCGGCAAGCGCAACACCGATGGGTCCGCCAATCGGGTCAAGAATGACGACTACGCCCGTCTCCGGCAGGACTGAATTTCCACGACGAATTTCAGCAATATCAAGAACTTCGGTCCCGGACGTGATTTCGTATTCGCTGACACCACGTTGAGCTCCCGTGGCTTGAATCACTACTTGAGAATGGGGCAACGAAGTCGAATCAAATTCGCGATTGAGTTCGACCTGAACTCCGAGTCGTTCAATTTCAGATTGCAACCAGGAAACCAATTGTTGGCCCGGACCGGCGATTGCGGCAATACCACCAATGCGTGATGACTTTTCAATGATGGTCACAGAATGACCACGTAATGATGCGACGCGAGCAGTCTCAAGACCAGCAACACCCGCGCCGATCACGGTGATGTGTCGGGTGGAACTGGCTGATTGATACCAATCAGGATCTTGCGATTCGTGTCCAGAAGTTGGCTCGGCGATACAAGTCACGATCGGATTACGGGCGTCGCGAACTTGGCAGGTCTGATTACAGCGAATACATGGACGAATTTGATCGTGCTGTCCATTTTTGATTTTCTGCACGAGATCTGGATCGGCGATTTGCGCGCGAGTCATCTCAACCGCATCACACACGCCGTCGTTAATAGCCCACTCGGCTTGACCGACATCAACAACTGAGCCTTGCAAGAACAGCGCTGTGGAATCGGGCAAGACAGCACTTAACGCACGAGAGGTGTCAATGTTGAAACCGGTTGGTTCATGAAAGTCAGGTCGAGTTTTTTCAGCAGAGAAAATTGAGCCTCGAACCACAACGACGTAATCAATACCCAGTTCGCAGAGTTCGCGGGCGATTTCGGGAGCCATCTCTGGTGTAATTCCGGCCCATGGAGCAAGCTCGTCACATGACAATCGCAAACCAACAATTGCATCAGGGCGTACAGCAATCGCCGCGCTGCGTACTGCATGGACAACTTGTCGGGCGAACAACATGCGATCGGCGTATTCATCTCCGCGCTGATTGGTGAGGCCTGACAAAAACTGACGGACCAAACTGTGTTGGCCAGCGTTGATCTCAACACCATCACACCCGGCACCGATTGCGAGACGAGTGGCTTCGCCGAAACCTTCAATCACCGCCACAATGTCTTCGTGTTCCATCCATTTTGGAACTTCACGTGAGTTAACTTCGGGCACGCGTGAAGGCGCCCACAGCGGTTGTTGCGAATAGGCCGAAGAGCCCTGTCCGCCAGCGTGGTCGAGTGATGCGATGACGAGGGAGCCATGGCGGTGACAAGCCTTAGCGATATCGGCCCAACCTGAAGCACAACGACTTGCAAGTGGTGCGCGCTCGTATGGCCAATCACTGTCGTGAACGCTTGCACCTTCAACAACGATGACTCCACATCCACCGATAGCGCGGCGTTCGTAATACGCAACATGGTCACCAGAGAATGAACGCTCGTCGGTGCCCAAATTGGTGACATGAGGTCCGAACATCACCCGATTGGGTGCGGTGAGAGAACCGATTGAAAGTGACTGCACTAATGACATCGCTGACAGTCTCGCCGATTTTGGACGAAATCGGAAACTCTTAGTCGATGATTCTGAATTTGTCAGGGATGATAAATGGGTAGCGTCATCGTGGTGAAAGGCATGTGGCAATCGTGGTGGTTGCGAGTCTCGGTCATTGCCGGATTCGGCTTACTTGTACGACTGGCCTTCGTGCTTGGCGTTACCCGTTTTGATGAGCCGGTGGGCGATCAGTTGTACTACTCGGCCCAAGCGCTGACGAACGCGCGCGGAGAATGGTTTGAGCAGCCATTTGCCCAAGGAATGCCAGCCGCTGATCATCCGCCATTGACATCGTTCCTTTTAACTCCAGTGACTTGGTTGACCGAGGCATCAGGCTCGTTCATTACGGCCCAGCGGCTGACGATGACCTTGATTGGTGTCGCCTCAATTGTGATCATGGCAATGATCGGACGCTTGCTCGCCGGCGACAGGGTCGGGACTATTGCAGCAGTCATCACTGCGGTCTACGCCAATGTGTGGGTGAACGATGGTCTCATCATGGCCGAGACTCCCACTTTTTTTCTGGTCGCAATATCAATCTTGCTGGCTTTGACATATCGGCGCCGCCACGACATCGCTTCGTTGCTCGGGCTTGGTGTCACTGCAGGTCTTTTGGCATTGACTCGGCCCGAACTAGCCGTTGTCACTGTCTTGGGTGCGGTACTCGTACTCAGTGTGGCGAGTGCAGATCTTTCATTGGCAACGCGCTCCAAGCGTGCTGCGCTCGTGCTTGCAACTTCACTGGTGATCGTTTCGCCGTGGATACTTTGGAATCAGTCACGTTTCAGTGACTCGGTATTCATCTCAACCAATGATGGTTTGACATTGGCTGGCGCAAACTGTGACTCAACGTTCTACGGCGACATTGGTAGTTGGGATATTTGGTGTGCATATCAAACGCCGGTTCCAATTGATGCCGACGCTTCACTTGCTTCAAAACTGATGCGCCGTGATGGCGTGGCATATTTGCGTGATCACATCGGTCGGTATCCAACGGTTGCGGCATCTCGAGTGGCTCGTGTTTTGAGTGTTGGTTTCATTGGCTCAAATAACAACGCGGCAAAATCAGAGGGACGTCCAACTGGGGTTTCGATGCTTGGCGTGATCCAATTCTGGTTAATCGTGATTGCTGCTGGTTACGGACTGCGGCAGTTATCAAACCGAACTGACCGAATCATCTTGGCGGTTCTTTTGCCGTTCGTTATTTTGGTGGCGATGGTGGCAAACGCCTACGTGCGTTTTCGTTTACCGGCCGAGGTCGGACTCATCGTGTTAGCTGCAGTTGGAATACAGCACCTGCTTAATGCGAAGCAGAAACCGGCAACTTCTTTCGCGTCAGAGTGACGGGCTTTGAGTGATCCATACTCGGCTTGGGCTCTGAACCGCGCGAGATAATCGAGAGTGCCTCGTCGGCATCGCCACCCACACATTCGGGGTCAGGCCCATCAAGTGGAAGTCCGGTGAAGAACTTTGCGGCCATGCATCCACCCTGACATGCGTCGAAAGCACCACACGATACGCACGCGCCAGCAGATTGTGGTTCACGCAATGACAAGAACAAATCGCTTTGTTTCCACACTTTGGCAAAGCCGCCTTCGTCGCGCACATTGCCGGCTTTGAATTCATCGTGAATGACGAACGGGCAGGCATACACATCGCCGATGGGGTCAATGAGACACACCACTCGTCCAGCGCCACACATGTTGAGCCCGGGAAGTGATTCACCGAGAGCATTGAGGTGAAAGAACGAGTCGCCAGTCAAGACATTTTCGCCGTGCTTCAATAACCAGTTGTAAATCTCGCGTTGTTGCGCATTGGTCGGATGAAGTTCGTGCCAAGTATCAGCACCACGACCAGCAGGGCGTAAGCGAGTGATACGTAGCTGTGCGCCGTAATGGTCGGCCAATGCTTTGAACTGATCAAGTTGCGAAACGTTATGGCGAGTCACCACGACAGAAATTTTGAATTGACCGAAGTTGGCAGCCTTCAGATTTTCCATGGCTCGAATGGCCATGTCGTACGAACCTTCGCCACGAACGGCGTCGTTCGTGGCTGCGTCAACGCCGTCAAGGCTGATCTGGATATCGAGATAATCCATGGCCGCAAGACGACGGGCTTTCTCTTCATCAATGAATGCGCCGTTAGTACTGAACTTCACACCGATGCCATTCGCAACTGAGTATTCAAGTAGTTCAAAAAAGTCACGGCGCACCATCGGTTCGCCGCCACCGATGTTGATATAGAACACCTGCAGGTCACGCAAATCGTCGAGAATCTTTTTCGCTTCGTCGGTTGAGAGTTCGCGCTCATCACGCTGACCACTTGACGACAAGCAATGCACACATTGCAAGTTGCACGCATAGGTAAGTTCCCAAGTGAGACAAATAGGAGCATCAAGGCCCCGCTTCATTTCTTCAACTAGCGATTTGGCGCTCACGCACGACCTCCGATGTTTCGAGCGATGACAAGGCGGCAACAAATGACGGCCAACGCTCTGGGGCTACACCGCATGCAGTCAATGTTGACTGCACGTCGGGATGTGAATTAAGTGATTGCACCACGGTGACGACGTCGGGGTGCTTCAGGAAAATCAGTCGGCGATTGCCGTAGTGATATGCCAGCGCACCGAAAGTTTCTGGACGAACCGCTACTTGCGGATGGATTTCGAGAACTGACTCGAGAGCGACAGACATGACGGTCTCGTTTGCCTTAAACGCGAGGCTCAGTAAACGCCGCACATGCCATCGATGGAAATTTCCTCGATGAGCAGTTCGGCTTCAATGGCGGGGTCGTCCCCAACTACATGGGCTACGGGGGACTCTTCGATAACAGAAGTATCTGCGGTGACAATCGGGCTTTCCATGACTAGAAGCGTACAACGCTCTGACTCACGAGCGACTACCGTTCGCCTGATCTAATATGAATATCAATTCGGGTCATCGACACGATGACCACCTAGTCACGGGGGTGCACATGAAATCTAAGGCCGCAATTTTGTGGGAAACAAATAAGCCCTGGAGCGTTGAAGAGATCGAGCTTGACGATCCCAAGGCCGGTGAAGTGCTAGTCGAAATGAAGGCATCCGGAATGTGCCATAGCGATGAGCACTTGATGACGGGCGACCTTCCTTTTGCCCTGCCCATCATCGGTGGCCACGAAGGTGCTGGCATCGTACGCAAAGTTGGCGAAGGTGTCAGCTGGCTCGCCCCAGGCGACCATGTGGTTTTTGGCTTCATTCCGTCGTGTGGTCGTTGCCCAAGCTGTTCAACTGGACACCAAAACCTGTGCGATCTTGGTGCGCTGATGGGCGGTGGACGCCAAATCACTGACGGCGGCTCGCGACACCATGCCCGTGGTCAAGAACTGGGTCTGATGTGCCTGCTCGGTACCTTCGCCCACCACACCGTGGTCAACGAAGCCAGTTGCATCAAGGTTGACAACGATCTGCCATTTGACAAGGTCTGCCTCTTGGGCTGTGGCGTGGTGACTGGTTGGGGTTCGGCTGTGTATGCAGCCGAAGTGAAGCCTGGTGACACAGTTGCGGTTGTCGGCGTGGGCGGAATTGGTGCCAACGCCATTCAGGGTGCTCGTTTGGCTGGTGCCAAGCGCATCATCGCTATCGACCCTGTTGAATTCAAGCGCGAAAAGGCCATGGAATTTGGCGCAACTCACACCGCCGCGTCAATGACTGATGCCGTGGCGTTGTTGCAAGAAGTCACCTGGGGCACCATGGCGAACAAGGTCATCTTGACCATGGGCGTCGGTTCGGGCGCCCTCATGGCTGAAGCAATGGCTTTGGCCTCAAAACGGGGTCGTGTGGTTGTCACCAACATCCACCCCGCCATGGAGATGGGCGTCACGATGAACCTGCTCGACGTCACCTTGATGGAAAAGCAAGTCGTCGGTTCGCTGTTTGGTTCGGGGAACCCCCGTGCCGACATTCCGAAGTTGGCTGGCCTGTACCGCGAAGGTCAGCTTGATCTCGACGGTCTCGTGACCCGCACCTACTCGCTCGAAGGCGTCAACGACGGCTACGAAGCCATGCGCGCCGGCGAAAACATTCGTGGAGTTCTCGTTTACGAGTGAGATCTGACGTGACTCGCCTAGAGCCGTGAGGTTCTAGGCGAGTAGCGTTCTCCTTGTAGGTGCGAAGGACGTGCCACGAAGGGGAGACCGCCATGTCTGGAATCCGTAAGTCAAAGGCCGCCGTATTGTGGGGCTTGAATCAGCAGTGGAAGATCGAGGAAATCGAAATCCACCCACCGAAGACCGGTGAAGTGATTGTTCACTGGCGCGCTGCAGGTTTGTGCCATAGCGATGAGCACTTGGTCACTGGCGACATGGTTCCGCCCGAAGAGTTCTGGCCCCTCATGGGAATCGAAAGTTTCTTCCCGATCATCGGTGGCCACGAAGGTGCTGGCGTTGTTGTTGAAGTTGGTCCCGGAGTCACGAGCGTCGCAGTTGGCGATCACGTGTCCGCATCTTTCGTTCCGTCGTGTGGACGTTGCCGTTACTGCAGCACCGGTCGTCAGAACTTGTGTGACAACGGTGCCAAGACATTTGTTGGCGGCATGATCACTGATGACACTCACCGTCACTTCGTTAATGGTCAGCCCGTCACGTTGATGGCCAAGGTCGGCACCTTCTCTGAGTACGCATGCGTGAGCGAGCAGTCAATCATCAAGGTTGAAAAGGACATCCCGCTTGAGTGTGTTGCGCTCGTGTCATGTGGTGTGGCCACTGGTTGGGGATCAGCCGCAAATCGCGCCGGCACGCAGCCTGGAGACACCGTTGTTGTCGTCGGTATCGGTGGCATTGGTATGAACGCAGTGCAAGGTGCGCGCATGGCTGGAGCCAAGCGCATCATTGCTATCGACCCGATCGAGTTCAAGCGCGAAAAGGCCATGGAGTTCGGTGCAACTCACACATTCCCCTCAATGGCTGACGCCATGATGTCGGTGATGGAAATGACATACGGTCAGATGGCCGATCGCGTCATCATGACCCCTGGTGTTTTGCACGGCGAAATGATGGGTGAGGCCATGAACTTGGCTGGCAAGGGAAGCACCGTTGTGATTACCGCTATTTCGCCGATGACGAGCGAAACAGCAAACATCAACTTGTTCAACTTGGCGATGTGGAACAAGGAAATCAAGGGAACCATCTTTGGTTCGTTGAATCCTCGTGCCGACATTCCTGCGTTGCTCGATATGTACCGCGCTGGTCAACTGAAGCTTGACGAACTCATCACCAAGACCTACAAGCTTGAAGACATCAACGAGGGCTATGAAGCCATGCGTGACGGCACGAACCTTCGTGGCGTTATTGTCAACGCCTGATTGTTGACACATCAATGACTCAGTCGTCGCGCAGTTCTCTGATCGCGTCGCTCGATGACACTGTCATCGGGCGACGTCGTGAAGTTGAACTAGTAGTCGCAGCACTTGATGCTGATCGGCATGTGTTGCTTGAAGGACCACCCGGAACTGGCAAGAGCACGCTGTTGCGTGCTGTCGCCGAAGGATTGGGTATCGGTTTTGTTTTCGTTGAAGGTAATGCCGAACTGACTCCCGCGCGACTTGTTGGTCACTTCGATCCGGCTCGAGTACTCACTGATGGTTATGACCCTGATGTGTTTGTTGACGGTCCTTTGGTGACCGCAATGCGTGATGGCTCGTTGTTGTATGTCGAAGAAATCAATCGTATTCCCGAAGAAACTTTGAACGTTCTAATCACGGTCATGAGCGAGGGCGAACTCAATGTGCCGCGTTACGGTCGTGTTGCTGCATCATCGGGTTTCCGTTTAGTCGCAGCGATGAATCCGTTTGATGCTGTCGGCACTGCGCGTATTTCTGGTGCGGTGTACGACCGCGTATGTCGTGTGTCAGTTGGCTATCAAAATGCTGAAGTTGAACAGCGCATCGCTGGACGCGGTATGAAGAACCTTCCTGATGGTTGGCTCGACAAGGTTGTTGAGTTGGTACGTCGCACGCGTACCCACAGTGATCTTCGCGTTGGTTCTTCAGTGCGTGGAGCAATTGACATGGCTGCGGTCACCGTGTCACTGGCGAGCGTGCGCTCACTCACAGTTCTTGATGCGGGTGTCGGACTTGATGCAGCACTCGTTGCGTTGTCGGGTCGTGTGCGTGTGCGTGAAGGAAGTGTGCGCACTGCCGAAGACATCATTACCGAATTGTGGAATGAGGTGTTTGCCCCCGCTCCGCAAGGCGAATCGGGAAAAGTGAGCGCCCCAGTGGGGGCGACCCACTAGCCAAAGAGGGTGCTGCTGCCGACGACGCAGTGAATGAAGCATCAAAGAAAACTTTGTCGCGACGTGAGTTGTCACGTAATCCACAATTTGAACAAGTGTCGCCCGAAGTTGGTGAACTTGATGAAACTGCCGTTGAAGAAGGGCTTGAAGAAGATCCAGATGCAATGCTGGCTTTGCTGGCCGATCTCACCGGTGCCACCGATCAGAAATTACGTGATCTTGCGAAGCGATTAGCTGGCCGTTTGTTTCTAGATGTGTCAAAACGTGGACCGGTGTCGCCACGCGGAATCGGCAAGATGGCAACGCGCCCCTATCGACCAGATGCTGGCGATATCGATCTTGATGCATCGATGGACGCCATTCTTGAAGCCCGTGCTTCGCGTCAGGCAATCGACCCAGAAGGTTTGAAAGTTCGCAGTTGGGTCAAACCAGGAACGGCGATTGCATTGTTGGTAGATCGCAGTGGATCAATGGGCGGTAAGCCGCTGGCTACTTCGGCCATGGCCGCTGCAGCAGTTGCTTGGCGTAGTCCCGAGGATTACAGCGTGATCGCGTTCGGCAAAGATGTTGTCGTTGCCAAGGGGCAAACATCAACGAAGTCAGGCGCACAAGTTGTGAATGATGTGTTATCGCTTCGGGGTTTTGGTACCACCGATTTAGCAGGAGCGTTATTAGCGGCTGGTGATCAGTTGTCGCGCACACGTGCGGGTCGGCGGATCACCGTGATCTTGAGTGATTGTCGCGCGACGGTTGAAGGTGACGTTCAGGCAGCGGCCCGTGCACTTGATGAAGTGGTGATCTTGGCGCCGTTAGGTGATGATGCGGAAGCCCGGGTTCTGGCTTCGCAATTGGGCGCACGAATCGCCTGCATTGACGGACCAAGTGATATCCCGTCCGCATTACAAACTGTGCTCGGGGACTGAAACCGCCATTGAAAGTGTAGCACTCAGTGCTACACTCATTTCATGGCACAAGTTATTTCACAAAGAGAACTCAGGAACGATTCTGCTGAAATTATGCGACGACTCGATCTTGGCGAGAGTTTCGTCATTACGCGCAATGGGCAATGCGTCGGAGAATTGACGCCATTGCGGCGTCAACGATTTATTTCTACGGATCATTTTCTAACGACAATGCACAATGCTCCGACGATTGACCCTGCAAGGTTTCGTGCTGATATCGATTCAGTACTCGACCAGGATGTGAATCCACGTGCTTGATTCGCGACCGCACGTAGGAGTACTTGATACCTCGGTCGTGATTGATATCACTCGAATACAACGCGATTTATTGCCGAACGAATTAGCTGTGAGTGCGATCACAATGGCCGAGTTGGCTGCTGGACCGCACGCAACATTGGATTTTGAGGAACGCGCTCGACGGCAAGACTTACTACAGCGAATAGAAGCCTCTTTGGACCCACTGCCGTTTGATACTGAAGCGGCTCGCGCATTCGGCAGACTCTATGCGAGTGAGTTTCAGCACGGGAAGAAAGCCCGTGGCGCGAGGGCGCTTGATCTAATGATTGCTGCAACAGCTTTGTCGCATCGCTTGCCGCTGTACACGCGAAACCCCCAGGACTTTGTTGCAATTTCAGAAATTGTTGAAATTATTGCGGTCTAAATCTGATGCCGGTTTAGCGGCAGGCGGGATCGTTCGTTGGCAAGATACCAACGCTGTTTGACTCGACGTACACCGGGACCAATGTTGTAGGTGTGGTGCTCGTCGTTGTTGTCGCCACAGTTGTTGCAGTCGCAACCGTCGTAGTTGGAGCAACGGTTGTTGTGGGCACTTCAAAGATTTGTTCGGGCGCATCGACCAAACGTGCTCGACCTTGGAAGACCGCTAAGACTGCCTTCATGTTGTCGGTCTTGAGACGTGGCTCAATGACGGAAAGCTCGCCGACCATTTTGCCTGAGCCTTCAATCTGGTACGTCTTCATGGTTGAAGCATCAAGGTTCTTCATGGCACTCGCAAGTTCGAGCAATTTGCCTGCGGTGAGATTCACATCAAGAATCACGTATTTCAGAGCAGCGTCGATCAGATCTTTGGCAATCGTTGGATTGCCCGCTGACTTGTCTAGAGCCTTTTGAATTGCTCGCCGCAAAAAGTCTTGCTGACGCGAAATTCGACCACGATCGGCAGCCGGATCTTCGATCCACTTTTTTGACTTGGCGTCGTAGTAGCGGAAATGGCGTGAGCGCACGTATGCCAAGCCTTCTTCTCCGCCAAACGTGTGGCACCCGGCTTGTTCGATCAGCAAATTAGTGTTCTTGTCTTTGACCGGAGTGGCAAAGGGGACGCGCACTCCGCCGACAGCATCAACGATTTCTTTGAACGCGCAGAAATCGATGTTGACGTAATGGTCAATCAAAATTCCGAAGTTGTCAAAGATGGTCACAATCAGTGGATTGGGGTCATCGCGATTGAAAGCACTGTTGATTCGACTCTGAGTCTTCTTGCCGTTGATACGCACCCAGAGGTCGCGTGGAAAGGATAAGACAGCTGCTGCGTTGGTCTTGGGATCAAGTCGCAAAATCATAAGGGTGTCGGCGCGTTCGCCTAAACCATTTCGATTGCCGAAGGTTGCGGCATAGGGAGAATCTGGATCAACACAAGCCCCATTGTCGGTGCCAGTAATCAAGAAGTTTTTTGCGGTGAGATCAACAGGCACGGGAGGCTCGGTGACCGATGGTTCGCCAGTCTCTGGATCAATCGGCGTAGTTGTGGTTGGCAAAGTGAGAGTGGGCCCACCTTCGGCTCCGAGGATCGACACAACTTTGCGATCGTTGGCTTTTTCGTTGCCGTAATACACAATGACGGCGGCGCCGAGGCAGGCGACAACCAAAACCGAATTGAAGGTAAGGACGAGTCGTTGAGGCCAGGTGCGGTGACGTTTGCGCACTGGTTCAGCAGTTAAACGAGGATGACCCGTCAGGGTGTCATCCTCGGTTTGCGGGTCGATGCCGGGCGACTGATCGCCGGGTTCTAGAGAGTCCGTCACAGGATGTTCAAACTACCCGTCTTGAGAGCCCGTTGTCTTTCAGGACGCGGGTTCGGGCGGTGCGAGAACCGCTGAGACTGTTGTCTCGCCAGCACTTGGCTTGGTGACCCACGAGCGCACACTTCCGGCGTCGCTCAGGTCGCCGCGACCTAATTCGAAGGCGGCCAGAACGCTCTCGCTCGCCGAAATGGTTGCCTCTGTAACGGCGGTCTTTTGCGAGGTCTTGGCATCAGTCTTGGCTCGGCGAACTTGACTCAAGATCTCGCCGATCGGATCAAGAATTGAACTGTCACCAATAGTGCCAAGCTCGGCCATGTTCGGCCAGGTGGCGGTGTGCACCGAACCGCTTTGCCACCAACGCCACACTGTCTCGGTCGTGAAGGGCATGAAGGGGGCTAGCAGGCGTTGAAGCGCCGAGAGGGCAAGTCGTAAGGCACTGATAGCCGAACCTGCCGCGTCGGGTCCTTGGCTGTTATACACGCGACCTTTGACGAGTTCGACGTAGTCGTCACAGAACCACCAGAACATGGCCTCGGTGCGTTCGAGAGCGCGGGCATAGTCGTATTGATCAAAGGCCACGGTGGCTTCGCGAACTGTTTCGGCAACGCGTGCCAACATCGCGAGATCAACTGGATGAGTGGGTTTCGCATCAATGTCGGGCTGCGGGAAAGTCAAAACAAACTTGGTGGCGTTGAGCAACTTGGTTGCCAACTTCTTGCCAACTTTCATTTGATCTTCGCTGAATGCTGTGTCAATTCCGGGTCGAGCTGATGCAGCCCAATAACGCACGGCATCAGATCCGAACTTTTCAAAGAGGTCAACGGGAGTGACAACGTTGCCTTTTGACTTCGACATCTTTTTGCGATCGGGGTCAAGAATCCAGCCTGATAAGGCTGCGTTCTTCCAGGGCAAAGAATCGTGTTCAAAGTTTGAACGTACGACCGTGCTGAACAACCACGTACGAATAATGTCGTGCGCTTGCGGTCGCAAATCCATCGGGAAGATACGACCGAACAGATCGGCATCGTCTTCCCACTTGCCGGCAATCTGCGGTGAGAGTGATGAGGTCGCCCAAGTATCCATGACATCGGGATCGCCAATGAAACCGTTTGGTTGGTTACGTTGATCGGCGGTATAGCCCGACGGCACGTCAGTAGATGGGTCGATGGGCAACATGTCTTCGGTGGGAACGATGGGCGAATCATGCACTGTTTCGCCATCAGCATTGACTGGATACCACACGGGTACTGGAACCCCGAAGTAACGCTGGCGACTAATCAGCCAGTCGCCGTTGAGTCCTTCAACCCAATTGGAATAACGATGACGCATGTGATCGGGGTGCCACACCAAGTTTTCGCCGCGACTCAAAAGTGCGCCACGAAGATCGGTATCGCGACCACCGTTGCGGATGTACCACTGACGACTCGTCACGATTTCGAGTGGGCGATCGCCTTTTTCAAAGAACTTCACCGGATGCATAATGGCGCGCGGTTCGCCAAGCATTGCTCCGGATTCGCGCAACATCTCAACAACTTTTGTCTGGGCTTGATTGATGAATAGGCCAGCGATTTGTTCGTATGCCGCAATACCACTTGCAGATTCAAGTCCGTTTGGCGGGGTTGCAATGATGCGACCGTCGCGACCGATGATGGCACGCGTTGGCAAGTTAAGTTCGCGCCACCAAATGACGTCGGTGAGATCACCGAATGTACAAATCATGGCGATGCCCGTGCCCTTATCAATTTGCGCAAGTGGGTGAGCGAGTACGGGTACTTCGACTCCGTACAGCGGCGTGCGAACGGTTGTGCCAAAGAGGGGCTTGTAACGATCGTCATCAGGATGAGCAACAAGTGCCACACACGCTGCCAACAAAACTGGTCGTGTTGTATCAATGACAACATCACCTTGACCGTCGCTACGTGCGAACGCGACATTGTGGTAGGCGCCTGGACGTTCACGATCTTCAAGTTCAGCTTGTGCCACTGCAGTTTTGAAATCAACGTCCCACAGAGTTGGTGCTTCTTGTGTGTACGCCTCACCGCGGGCCAAGTTGCGCAAGAAAGCGCGTTGGCTGGCGCGACGACTGCGGTCTTCAATGGTGGTGTAGAGGTAATCCCAGTCCACCGAAAGTCCAAGTCGACGGAAGAGATCTTCAAAGACTTTTTCGTCTTCGTGGGTGAGTTCTTCGCACAACTCAATGAAGTTGGGCCGTGAAATGGAAATGGGTTGGTGGTCCT
>JBIKOO010000088.1:0-5692 GCA_044358015.1 Ilumatobacteraceae bacterium | reverse complement strand
CCATTCTCCAATAGAGCCGGAGCCCAATACGAAGCCGTGTCTAGTGTCTGCTCGCAGGTTGTGCCCTTGTCCAATAATGACTCAAGAGTTGAATCGGCGTTGGCGGTGACATTGCCAAAAAAGGCGTGCAAGTGCGAAGCGCCAGCATCACCCGGATACACAATCGGGTCGTCAGACAATGCATGACTGAATGGGCACTCAACAACAAACTGCCCCACGCGACCTTGTGGGCCAGTGATTGGTTGATCGGGTTGACCCATCACTGATGCTGCGTCGACAGGCATCACTGAATGATCATGACTCTTTGCATCATGCGAATCACTTGCGCACGAGCCGAAAAGAAACAAAGACCCGGCGAGCAAAAGTAATTTTGTTCGCCGGGTCATGTTGTTGTCCTTCTATGTGTGACGAGATCAGTCGATCTTGTCAGGAACCGTAATTGCGTCGAGGTCGATCGTTGGCGGCGTTGCGCTTGCGGGAACACCAGGTGCCGTTGCAGCATCGGGCATCGAATCAAACACGGGCATGTCGGGCAACGTTGCCGTCTTCCAATCAACCGAAGGAGGTGCAGTCTCAGCATCAATCAACCAGGTGATCACATTGAGGTCGCCAGCAGTCCAATCGCCGGCGTCCTTGCTGAGCGGAGTTCCACACGGTGCCAATGTCTCGAGGTCGAGCGGTGCCGAAGTCGTGAAGGTGTTGCCTTCGAAGCAGTTAGCCAAGGTCCACAGGTCTGAGCCAGCTGAAGCAACGGCGATGTCGGCACGACGGTTGTCTTCAAGCACATTGCCACGAACAGTGTTCTCTTGGCTATCCCACAACAAGGGGCCGTCGGGTTGAACTGGCATGAGATTCTTGCTCTCTTCACAAGTCATTTCCCATGCGGACTTGTCGGGGATCACATCGCTGGCGTCTTCTTCAAGGAAAGGTACAAGTCCGATACCCGTCTTATTGTGATTCCAGACTCGGTTACGTTCGATGATGTTTTGCACACCACCAGCATTCAGAATTCCGTTACCCATGGCCAAGAGCGCAACATCAATTGCGGGAGTATCCGGCTGGTTGTTGTTGTAGACCAAGTTGCCAATGATGGTGGTCTTGCGCTCGGGGTAGCACAACTCGTAACTACCGCTGTTCGGCACGATGCCCGCACGGTTATTACGGAACACCGAGTTCACGATGACCATGTTGCCACCTGAGTTGGTTCCCGAATAACCAAGTCCGTTGTATTCAGCGGTGAAGTTGTTAATGAGCGAATCGCACGGGTAGCACTGCCCGACATACACACCAGCGTCTGGCGAGCCTGCGCCATACGAGTTGTCAATGACGCCACCAACGGAGTCGAAAACGTACACGCCGTAGTCGCCGTTACGCCATGCGGTGAGGTAATCGCCGCGGTAGCCGGTGACGCCAGTCCAAAAGAATCCGTTCTTGGTGTAGTTCATGGCCGTCATGTTTTCGAGAGCAACACCGTTGGCGCCGACAACGCGAATTCCGTTATCAAGTTCGAAGTTGCCATCAAGGATGACGGTGTTGCGATCAAGTCCACGAATGATGATGTTGTTCGTGGTGACTTGCACGGCCTCGTTGTAGGTACCTGGAGCGATCAAGATGAGGTCGCCCTCGACTGCCGCATCAACTGCTTCTTGAATCGTGGCGTAATCCGCCGGAACGTTCAGTACACCGACAGTCGCAGGTGCGTCCGTTGACGGTGCATCAGTTGCCGGTGCTTCAGATGTTGCTACTTCAGTTGACGGAGCATTGGTTGTTGATGAAGAGTCATCTCCACCACACGCAACTAGCCCTGTTCCTAAAAGCATCACCCCAAAAAGTGCACTCATTGATCGCTTCATATTTCCCCCTCTGGAAATTTGTTTCTTTACAGACCGTACTTCACGAGACCGTGAGAGTCCCAAACATTCCAGCGCCAGGAGCGCCGTGGATCGAACAATAGTAGTTATACACACCTGGAACGTTGAAGAGATGCGAGTAGGTATCCCCCGGAACAAAGTCTGGTGAGGCCACGCCCCACGCTGTTGGCGACGTATCAGTTGCTAATAACGCAGTCAGTCCTGCATCGTCTTTGATGGTGTCGGGAAGGATGTTGTGATCGTTGCGCCCACGATTGTCAAAAATAACTTCAGTTCCGGCGGCAATCTCAAAGTCAAAGGGACGAAACGAGTTGTCGAGTGCCTGGATGGTGATGACTTCGCCATTTGGCGGAACCGTCGCAATTGTTGTGGTTACTCCTGCCTCAACTTCGCTTGGCGGCTTGGCACCCGAGGACGCCGCGTCGGGAGCATCGGGGCCACATGCAGACAATGCGATGGTTGAAATTAAGACTGCACTAACAAGAAAATTATTCACAGTGACCATCCTGATCTCAGACCGTGGGCAATTGGTAATTTTCGAAGCGATCTCGCAAAGTCTTTTTCGAAAATTTGCCGACGCTGGTCTTCGGAACCTCGTCGATGAAGACAACATCATCAGGAACTTGCCACTTGGCAACCTTGCTCGAGATGAAGTCAAGAATCTCTTCTTTAGACAACGTTGCTCCTGCTTCAAGAACGACACATGCCAACGGCCGCTCGCTCCAGCGTGGGTGCATCACACCGATGACTGCGGCTTCGCGAATAAGCGGATGAGCCATCAGTTCATTTTCAAGTTCAACTGAACTAATCCATTCGCCACCACTCTTGATGAGATCTTTGGTGCGATCGAGCAAACGAATACGACCACGAGCATCAACAGCAGCGACGTCACCAGTGCGCAACCAACCATCGTCAGTGAAACTCTCACCAGCGCGTTCATCGTTGTAATACGTCGAAGCGATCCAGTTGCCACGACACTGCAATTCGCCGCTTGACTCACCGTCCCACGGAACGCTGATCGCTGTGCCCGGTTCAACAACACGGCATTCAACACCGAACATGATGCGACCAACCTGAGTGCGCAGATTTGCTTGTGAATCAAGGTCGAGCATTAGTTGATCACTATCAAGGTGACAAATCGCCGCGAGCGGACTCGTTTCGGTCATCCCCCATGCCTGCAAAATTGGCAGACCAGTTTGTTCGCGATACGCCTCGCTCAAGGCACGCGGCACTGCCGAACCACCACACGGAATTGCCCGCAAACTTGATGTGTCGCGTCCCTTGAGTTCGGGCAACACACCCATCCAAATTGTCGGAACGCCTGCGGCAATGGTGACTTTTTCGTTCACGATTAAATCAGCAACTGCTTTGCCCGACAAGTCGGGGCCGGGCATGACGAGGTTTGCGCCGGCGGCGACTGCAGCGTGAGCCAATCCCCACGAGTTGGCATGGAACATCGGTACGACCGGAAGAATTGAGTCGCGTTCAGAGACTCCGAGACCATCAGTCATCATGGCGGCCATGGTGTGCAAGAACGTACTGCGATGCGTGTACACGACACCTTTAGGGTTGCCCGTAGTACCGCTGGTGTAACACATACTTGCCGCAGTTGTCTCGGGAACTTCTTTGAATTGTGCGGGAGCAGCTTTCGCTAAGAGTTCTTCGTAATCGTACGACGGGATGCCGGCGAGATCGGCAGGTATCTCGCCCTTGCCATCATCCATGATGACGAGATGCTTCACAGTCGTGAATGTTGGTAACAGTGGTGCCAACAATCCCATCAATGACTTGTCCACAAAAATCACTTCGTCTTCAGCGTGGTTGACGATGTATGTCAACTGCTCGGGGAACAAACGAATATTGAGAGTGTGCAAGACGCGGCCAGTGCACGGCGCAGCGAAATACAACTCAAGGTGTCGAGCAGTGTTCCACGCGAAAGTTGCAACGCGACCATTGCTCGAGATACCCAGTTGGTCAAGAACAGTTCCAACCTTGCGCGTGCGCTCAGCCCACTGCGCATATGTCGTTCGCTCAAGGCCAGTACCAGTGGCAGTCACGATGGTCTTGTGGCCGAAGTATTTTTCGGCTCGATCAAACAGATGCAAGATGCCCAACGGCACTTCTTGCATGAGTCCCGGAATGATGGCAGCGCCTGATGTCATGATTTTCTCCCCCATAAAGCAACTCAAGAAATTGCTTAATTCAGCGTAACCGTTGGACCTGAAGAGACCTGAAGCCACTGGTGCCGTAGATTGTCAGGCTATGACCGACGTTCCCGCCGAATTTCCGCCTCCGCCGTATTCGGCCCCCATCAAGGTCTCGGCTGCGGCCCGACGATTCATCCTGATTGCATCGGGAACTCTGTTCACCCTCGGAACGGTCGGTAGCAATATTGGGCCGGCTTTGGTTGATGAACGACCAGCCGTCGTACTGGCACTCGCCAGCCGTAACCGCAACTTGTTTGGTTCGGTGCCCTTCATTGACCCGCTTCCCTATGCCCTGATCGGCTTCACGCGTATGTTCATTGCTGGGATGGTCTTGTTCTTTCTTGGCCGCTGGTATGGAGAACGAGCGATCGGTTGGACCGAACAAAAGGCCGGCGAAATGCCCGCTATCTATCGCTGGTTCGAAAAAGCCATCGACCGCGCTGGCTGGATCGTCATCATTTGGTTCTGCGGATCCAATTTAGTGTGGATGATGGCTGGTCACCGCCGTATTGACCCACGTAAGTTCGCCTTGCTATTGGCGATCGGTATCTCGATTCGATTGTCACTCTTATGGGCTGGTGGCAAAGCGTTTGAGGACCAAATCCGTTCGTTCCTCAGCTGGATGGAGGAATACCAGTGGTATGTCGTCGGTGCACTTTTCGCAATTTCGTTTATCCAGTCGGCCCGTAAGGCCAAGCGTGATATTCCAGAAGTCATTCACGAAATTGAGCACCCGACCGAGCAATAGGTCATCGCTCTGTTCTAGATTTATGACAACAAATTTTCTGCACATCTTCAACCAACGGAGTCATCATGAGCCTTTCAGTCGGAAGCAACATCCCCAACGTCACACTGCATGTCCTTGGCGACAATGGCATGCCCTCACCCGTCAACTCAGTTGACGCGTTGGGCAAAGGCAAAGTTGTTTTGTTCGCCGTGCCTGGCGCATTCACACCTGGTTGCTCAATGGTTCACTTGCCCGGCTACGTCAAGAACCAGGCCGCACTTCGCGCCAAGGGTGTTGACACCATTGCCTGTGTCAGCGTGAACGATCCATGGGTTATGGATCAGTGGAGCAAGGCCAGTGGAGCCGAAGGCATCTTGATGTTGGCCGATGGCGCTGGTGCATTTACCGCCGCCATGGGACTCGCGATGGACGGTTCAGGATTCGGACTCGGTTCACGTTCGCAGCGTTACTCCGCCATCATTGAAAACGGTGTGATCACCGAGATCAATGTTGAAGAAGGCGCGGGCATCACTGTCAGCGCTTGCGAAATCGTTCTCGAACACCTCTGAGATATCGGGTTACGACGACTGGTCACTGCGAGTTAGCAACGAGTCGACTCAGTCGCTCGATGCGCGCGTCTTGCGCTCCAAGCAGATCAGCCAATTGACTGACGACAAAATCACTGTCAAAGCTTCCCTCCTCAACCATGGCTTCAAGGTCGGCCCAATCTTTGGTTCGATTAAACATTGCTTTGAAGATCGCGAGATATTCTGCTGACAGAACTGGTATCTCTACTCCGTTCAATAGGCCTTGCGAAGTTTTCAAACTCATATGCTGATGCAGGTCTGACACGTTGAAGAACAAATCGACGGGTGTGTCATCCCAAA
>JBIKOO010000087.1:0-5718 GCA_044358015.1 Ilumatobacteraceae bacterium | reverse complement strand
GCAACTTCACCTGCATATAGTTTGCGAACATTCACATCGGGGTGTTCGTTAATCACTTCCATCGCTTGCGCAGCCAAACGAGCTCGATCTTCTGGACTTCGTAAAGGTTTACCAGACACCACTCGATTCACACGGAAACCCAAGAAAGGCACTGCTTCATCAATCGCAGCTGCCAAAGCAGCAGGATCGGAAATCGCGAGATCGCCAGGGTCTTTACCTTCAGGAAACTTTGCCACCGATACTTGAACTTGGTACTTCTTTTCCCATTCGTAAAACTTTTCAGCAGCACCTTGACCAGCAGCATCAGCGTCGAAGGCCAGCACAACTATGCTGGCGAATCGTTTCAAAATACGCACATGCTCTTCAGTCAGAGATGTTCCACAAGTTGCAACGGCACGCGTGACGCCTGATCGATGAAAACCAATGACGTCGGTATAACCCTCACACACAATGACTTGATCGGCTTTCACAACATCGTTCTTGGCCCAGTTCAAGCCGTACAAAGTCTTCGACTTGAAGTAAATCTTGGTTTCCGATGAGTTCTTGTACTTCGCCGGATCGGCACTCCCCGGCAAGATACGTCCGCCAAAAGCCACAGGATCTCCGTTATCGCTGAAGATCGGAAACATGATGCGAGCACGAAACGAATCTTGTAATCGGTTGGCTTTATTTGTGAAAGCCAATCCAACATCGCTTAACACATCAGCTGCGAATCCCTTTTTCACCAAGTGCTGACTCAGGGCATCCCACTCATCGGGCGCATAACCCAATTGGAATTGCCGAGCAACGTCTCCAGCCAAGCCACGATCGCGTAAATAGTCGCGGGCTGGGCGCGCATCTGGAGAGTGCAATAAGCGTTGGTGGTACCAATCGACGGCTTCGGCCATCGCACTAATGAGTTTCTTTCGGCGTTGACGATCTTGGCTTTCGCCACCGGTCGTATACGTGAGCGTGATGTTGGCGCGAGCCGCCAACTTTTCAACTGACGAGACAAAATCAATGTGTTCAATTTCTTGAACGAAAGTGAATATATCGCCCGCAGCTTGGCAACCGAAACACTTGTAGCGGCCGGTTTCTTCACGAACGTTAAAAGAACCACTTTTTTCGGTATGAAATGGGCAAAGACCGACCCAGTTGCGACCGGCTTTACGAAGCGCCACATACTGTTGGATGACTTCAACGATGGATGTGGAAGCCCGCACCCTCTCGATGTCGTCTTCAACAAATGCCATGCAGGTGAGACTAATCCACGGGTGAGTCGGATGGTTTACCCCGATCGGCCTTCATTGAAAAGCCGATGGAGACAACCAGGACAAGCACAATCACGACGAGCGATAACCATGTAGGAATGTGGTACCACTTGTGAATCAGCATCTTGATGCCGACAAAAGCCAAGATAATTGCCAAACCTTCTTTGAGATAAGAAAACCGGGCGTGTGCATCAGCCAGCAAGAAATACAACGCTCGAAGGCCAAGGATGGCAAATGCATTGGACGAGAACACGATGAATTGCTCTCGACTCACCGCAAGTACGGCTGGGACCGAGTCGACCGCGAACAACACATCAGTAAATTCGATCAGTACCAATACTGCGAAGAGAGGAGTTGCTAATCGAACACCATTTTTGCGCGTGAAAAGCTTTTGGCCGTCAAGATCGGGACTGCTCGGCACGAAGCGATTGATTAACTTCATGAATCGGCCCGATGCAGGATCGAGTTCTTCTTCGGCTTCAACGACCAACTTCACTGCGGTGTAGATCAAGAACGCCCCAAACACATACAGGACCCACGAGAACTTTTCAATCAACGCGACACCGGCAAAAATGAAAATAGCCCGCAGAGCAAGTGCTCCGAAGATTCCCCAGAACAAAACTCGATGCTGATACTTCAAGGGGATCTTGTAGAAACTCAGAATCAGAGCCCAGACAAACACATTGTCAATACTCAGACTTTTCTCGATGAGATACCCGCTGATGTATTCGCCCGATGCTGCTCCGCCAAACGCAATCGCAATCACCCCGGTAAACGCGAGACCTATTGATATCCAGACGGCACTTTCAATGAGGGCTTCACGTGGACCAACATCGTGAGCATCGCGGTGAATGACCAAAATGTCAACCGCCAACAACACACAGATAAAGGCCAATAGAGCAACCCATGCCCAACTAGGAACATCGAGATCAACGAAGTTAACTTTTGAGGATTCGGCTAAAAGAGTCAAAGTGTTCATTAGGCCCTATTGAACAATCCACCAATTGAGCCGCCACTTGCGCCCGAACCCGTCGGCATCATGCTTTGAATCCAACCCAACAGTTCGTTCGGATTACGAGTTTGAGTCCACACTTTGCCTGGTCCCGTGAAATCAAATACGAGACCCTCGCCACTCTTGAACGTCTGCATCAAGCCACCACTGGCTTGACGAATATTCATTGACACAGTGCCTTCATACGCGACCATGTGCCCAGTATCAACCGTTAGCGATTGATCGGCTTGCAAGTCCCACACTTCAAGGGCTCCGTAACAGGCAAATACAACTGGACCTTGACCTTCAGCACGGATAATGAATCCGCCTTCAGAGCCAAACATATTCTTGAACCCACCCCATTGTGTATCAATGGTGACATTGGTGTCGTTGGCCAGCCATGAACCTTTTTGAATGAATAGCGGTGTTGCCGACGTGACATCAAAAGCAACGATGTCGCCAGGCAAACGCGCCGCCACATCAACAAAGCCACCACCAGCCGGCGCGGTGTAGGTACTCACGAAGAAACTTTCGCCCCCAAGCGCGGCGCGCTTGAGGCTCTTCATGATTCCGCCTTCGGCCTTAGCGGCCAATGTGACACCAGTCGACATCGTCATCATGGCGCCACTTTCGACGCGCACCGGTTCATTGCCAGCCAAAGTAATTCGGGCTACGCCATATGCGGGTCCCTGTCGAGTCTGAATCTGCATCACAATCCTCCAAGTTTATTTGTTATTTACTTTGTGTCTGATTTTTTCTTACCGCCGGAAGCGAGCACTGCTTGTGCAACGGCAAGGCGGGCAATAGGAACACGGAACGGTGAACAACTCACGTAGTCAAGTCCCACTCGATAAAAAAGGTCAATTGATTCAGGGTCGCCACCGTGTTCACCGCAGACACCTAGTTTGATACCGGGCTTGGCAGCACGACCACGCTTAGCAGCAATTTCAACCAATTCGCCAACACCGTCTTGATCGATGGTCTCAAACGGATTGCGCTTCAACAACCCACCTTCTAGATAAGCCGGCATCATGCGACTCTCAATATCGTCACGGCTGAAACCAAAAGTCATTTGCGTTAGGTCGTTAGTACCAAAGCTAAAGAAATCTGCTTCTTGCGACAACTCGTCAGCACGCAAGGCAGCACGTGGGGTTTCAATCATGGTTCCGATGGAGACCTTGGGCTTCTTGGCCGAACCCTTGGTTGCGTCGGCAATTCCCTTCACAACCCACGAACGCGCCAAAGCCAATTCTTCACGCGTCACAGTGAGTGGAATCATAACTTCAACAATGGGCTTACCGCCCTTGGCAACGCGATCAGCGGCAGCTTCCATGAGTGCCTGCACTTGCATGGCGTACAAACCTGGCTTCACAACACCAAGGCGCACACCGCGGGTTCCGAGCATGGGGTTGTGTTCTGCCCATTCCTGCGCTGCCTTCAACAACTGCGCTTTTTCGGTTGTCCACTCGGCTGCCGGCAATGTGGCTTTTTCAATTTCAAGTTCATGCACATTGGGCAAGAATTCGTGCAACGGCGGATCAAGCAAACGCACGGTCACGGGAAGTCCGTCCATGGCCTTCAAGATGTCGATGAAGTCTTTCTTTTGCACCTTGCGAAGTTCTTCAAGAGCGCTGGCTTCTTCTGCAGCATTTTGCGCCAAGATCATGCGGCGCACAACGGGCAGACGATCTTCGGCCAAGAACATGTGCTCGGTGCGGCACAAGCCAATACCTTCAGCGCCAAGTTTGCGAGCATTCGTTGCATCTTCACCGGTGTCGGCGTTTGCACGTACTGCCATCTTGCCCTTACGGACCTGATCGCACCACTGCAAGATAATTTCGAATTCTTTTGGTGGCTTTGCATCTTGCAATGCAAGTGAACCAAGAACTACTTCACCAGTTGTCCCGTCAAGAGAAATGATGTCGCCTTCTTTGACAACGATGTCGCCAACGGTGAACTGCTTGCCGTCAATCTTGACAGCCTCAGCGCCAACAACTGCTGGAGTTCCCCAACCACGGGCGACAACAGCGGCGTGACTGACGAGACCACCACGAGCAGTCAAGATGCCTTCAGACACCATCATGCCGTGAACGTCTTCGGGGCTCGTTTCACTGCGAACCAAAATGACTTTTTCGCCACGGTCAGATGCATCAGCGGCCTCGTCGGCGGTGAAGTACACCTTGCCGACGGCCGCGCCTGGAGAAGCGGCAAGACCTTTAGCAATCACTTTCTTGGCACCAGCTTCAAACTGCGGGTGCAGAACTTGATCAAGATGTTCGGCAGCAACGCGAGTAATCGCTTCTTCTTTGCTGATCTTCCAAGAATTTTTCTTGCCCTTAGAACCAACAGTTCCCTTGGTCATGTCGACGGCCATACGCAAAGCAGCTGCGCCAGTGCGCTTGCCAACACGAGTCTGCAACATCCACAACTTGCCTTGTTCAATAGTGAACTCGGTATCGCACATGTCTTTGTAGTGCGCTTCAAGGCGCACAAAGATCGCCATCAATTCATCATGAATCTTCGGGAACTTCGACTTCAAAGCATCCAAGTCTTCGGTGTTTCGAATACCAGCAACAACGTCTTCGCCTTGAGCATTGACCAAGAAGTCACCGTACGGAACATTCTCGCCAGTTGCAGCGTTACGAGTAAAACCGACTCCCGTACCCGAATTGTCATCACGGTTACCAAACACCATCGTTTGCACGTTGACGGCGGTACCCAAATTGTGATCAATCTTTTCGCGAACGCGGTAGGCAATAGCGCGAGCACCATTCCAACTCTTGAAGACCGCTTCAACAGCGCCGCGCAACTGTGCTTCGGGCTTTTGTGGAAACGCTTTGCCGGTCTCTTTTTTGACGACTTCGAGGTACTGCACGCACAGTTCTTTCAACACTGTTGAGGTCAACTCGGCGTCGGTCTTGACTTTGGCCTTTTCTTTGGCGGCCTCAAGTGGATGCTCGAAGTGGTGACCTTCAACGCCAAGAACAATGCGTCCATACATCGCAATGAAGCGACGGTATGAGTCGTAAGCAAAACGCTCGTCGCCGGTGACCTTGGCAAGACCCTTCACACTCTTGTCGTTGAGTCCGAGGTTGAGGACTGTGTCCATCATTCCTGGCATTGAGAATTTGGCACCCGAACGCACGCTCACGAGCAAAGGATCGTTGGGATCGCCCAAGTTGCGACCCATCGCCTTTTCAAGTTTCGCAATTTGGGTTTTTATCTCGGCGTCGATGCTCTTGGGCCAGCCGCCCACCATGTAGTCACGGCAAGCATCGGTACTAATCGTGAAACCAGGTGGGACCGGCAACTTCAAAACGCTGGTCATCTCAGCAAGATTGGCACCCTTACCCCCGAGCAGATCTTTCATCTGCATTGGTGGGCGGCGATGTTTCTGATCAAATGAGTAAACGTACGGCACAAGCACCGAGTCTACGACTTCTCAAGTTGAGGCATAACATCAAAGTGCATGCGCAT
>JBIKOO010000086.1:0-5749 GCA_044358015.1 Ilumatobacteraceae bacterium | reverse complement strand
AACAAGATGCGCTTCTATCAAGCCTCTTCATCAGAGATGTTCGGCAAGGTTCGTCAGATTCCACAGACTGAACTCACACCTTTCCACCCGCGTTCGCCATATGGTTGCGCCAAAGTTTTTGGTCATGACATCACAGTGAATTACCGCGAGAGTTACGACATGTGGGCCTGTTCGGGAATCTTGTTCAATCACGAAGGTCCCCGCCGCGGAATTGAGTTCGTGACGCGCAAAGTCACCAATGCTGCGGCTCGTATCAAACTTGGATTGCAGACAGAACTCGTGCTCGGCAATCTTGATGCCAAGCGCGACTGGGGTTATGCCGGCGATTATGTGAAGGCAATGTGGATGATGTTGCAACAGGATCAGCCCGATGACTACGTCATTGCGACGGGCGAGACCCACACCATTGAAGAACTCGTCGAATTGGCGTTCGCTGAGGCCGGTGTTGGAGATTGGCGTCCGTATGTGCGTCAGGATCCGAAGTTTTTCCGCCCAGCCGAAGTTGATTTGTTGATCGGCGATTCAAGTAAGGCTCGCGAAGATTTGGGTTGGAAGCCTGAAGTCGATTTCCCAGGTTTGGTACGCATGATGGTGCAACACGACCTCAAACTTGAAGCCAAAAAGGCGGGCATTGCCCTCGCCTAAGAATCTTGGTCTTACGTCTCAAAAGGGCGGTCTGACAACGCATCGCTCAATGATTCAGGGGTTATGTTTGCTCCCTCTTTGAGCAAGCGAATCAATGAGACTGCAAACACCGCGAGTGCCACAAGAGAGCTGGCAACGAGACCGATCTCAACACGAAGGTACAAGTTGTCAGACGCAAGCCACGTGCAACCGACGAAAGTAATCATTCCGAGAAGCCAGCCCATGCCAACGAGTGCATGACCGTTGAGAGCAATCACTGCTTGCGCTGTTGCGAGCGCCACCATGTACAGAGCGCTACCGAGGGCCAACATGGTGAGGGAACTTCGATTGAGAACATCGTCGTAAACAATCTTTAGCAATGGTGGTCCGAAGGCAAACGAGCCGAAGGTTCCGACAACTCCGACGAAGATGACAACGTGCATCAGGCGACGAAATCCGTTGCGGAACTCAACAAGGTCACCCTGTGCCGCCAATAAGGCGAGGCGTGGGAGTAAGGCTGCTTGTACCGCTTGGAAAAGGAATAGCGGAACTCGCGACAGCAGAACTCCGTTACCGAAGGCAGTCACCAATTCTGATTGTCCGTCGGTTGCCAAAATATTGATCGCGATTGGCCCAGCATTGACAAGGCCTGCGCCCATTAACGAACCAAGTAATAGCCAGCCAAGATTTGGGGTGACTTCGCTCCATGGTGCAACTGGACCTGGTGTTGTTTTGATGTCGCCGCGCAGCCAAACAACAAGCACTCCAGAAAGAGGCGAGAGAGCGATGAGCATCGCGTATGCGCCGACATTGGTGATGCCCATTTGCCAAAACACGATGCATCCAACGATTCGTACGAATCCGTCTGCGCCCATAACAATCCCGTACGACGAAAACCGACCCTGCCCAGAGCAAATTCCGCGAGCGAGGTGGGTGGGGGCGTACGCGACAAAGGCAATTATGAGTGCCGCAGTCACGAGGGCGTAGCCCTCGAAGAATTCGCGAGTTGCTAGCGAGCTGAGACCGGCCAACACCGCGACGATGATGCCAGCGACAGCAGCACCAAGGGGAACGATACGCGCCACGACAGGACGACCACCTTGATTGAGCGCGCGCCGATGGGCGAGGGCGCGTCCCATTTCTTGCTCGAGGGGCAAGAAAAATCCGGGGGCCAAAACAAAGGTGGCGAACCAGAGGGCCACGATGGGTTTGAAGTCTTCTTTGCCGAGGGCCTCTTGGCCGACCTTAAAAAAGGCGTAACTCGAGATGCCTGCCACCAGCAGACCTCCGCCGACCGCCAACGTCCCCTCGGGGAGAGGAATGCGGGTCGACGTGGTCGGCTCGGTTCCGATGGACTCGTGATTGGTAGTCAAGACCTCTCACCCTACTCAGATCAGACGTTCGACCCCCGAATCCCCGTCTTCAACAAGTCTGTGACCTGAGGTCTGAGATGAGGGCGAGTAACCTTCTCACACCGTGGAAAATGAGATGGAAGCAACTCTTTCCGCTGCGACTTCGCCTACTGAAGCCAGCGTGTCGGCCGCCCCAGGAGTCGTGGTGGCGGTCGTTGTCGACCAACCAAGCTTGGCGAGCGAAGCATTACGAGAGGTCTTTTCAGGTTTAGCAGTTCAGGATTACCCGAATATCCAGATTTTGGTGCTGTTGACCGGTTCTGACGCCGCTGAATTCGAGTTGGTGCGTGAAATTGCCCAAGTTCAGGGTTCGGAACCGAGCACTCGTGAGCCCCGGATCTATCACATTGGCGCCAACCCAGGGTTTGGATTAGCCGCGAATATGGTGATGCGATTAGTCGAGGGAGACAGTGGTTTCTTCCTGCTAATGCATGACGATGTCGTTTTGGCCCCCGACGCAATTCGGCTGTTGGTCGAAGAGATGTATCGGTCAAATGCCGGGATGGTCGGTCCAAAGTTCGTTGAATGGGATGAAACTCGTCGGTTGCAAGCGGTGGGCTTTGATTGTGATTGGTTCGGTGAACTCGACAGTGCAGTTGAGCCCCACGAACTTGATCAAGAACAACATGACGCGGTGCGTGATGTGTTTGTTTTGTCTTCATCATGTTTGCTCGTTCGTGCTGACCTCTTTCGCGAACTCGGAGGTTTCGAACCTTCAATTGAGTTTTTTGGTGAAGATCTTGATCTGTGTTGGCGGGCTCATTTATCAGGTGCCCGGGTCGTTGTCGTCCCTGCCGCGACTGCTCGACATCGGGGCTTGCTAGACGAGCGGATGGCTGATCGCCGACGTGACTCTGGCTCACTCATGCGACAGGCCGAAAGGCACCGAATGTCAACAGTGCTGTCACTGACCGGGGCGCGCCGCTTGCCGATCGTAGTGCCGCTGTTGTTACTCATTACCTGTGTTGAAGCAATCGGCTCAATGGTTCGCGGTCGATGGCAGCGGGCTTTTGCTGGGCTGAGCGGACTATTGAACTTGCTGTCCAGTATTGGCAATATCGCTCATCGTCGGTCGCGCGTTCGCATGTTGCGTCAAGTACCCGACCATGAAGTGGTTGAACTACAGGTTCGCGGCAGCGTGCGCTGGAAGCGAATCATTCGTCATCGCCGATTTACACCTTCAGCAAATATTCTTGGCGCTGGAAATGACGCAAATGTTCGAAGCCCCAAGGCCATTGCATCGTGGGGAGTTCTCGCCGTCTTGCTCTTTCTTGGGGGCCGTCAATTGTGGATGAATGGCGTGCACTCCGTGGGCGACTTGTTGCCACTTCCAGAATCACCGCGTGATTTACTGCGTCAATACATGAGTGGGTGGTGGGCTCAAGACCTCGGTAGTACGACTGCTCAACCAACCAGCACAGGCCTTGTTGCACTCGGTGGAATCATCACGCTCGGGCATATGGGGTTGTTGCACACCCTGATCACCATTGGGCTCATTCCTTTGGGATGGCTAGGTGTTTCGGCGTTGTGTGGGGTGGTTGCTAACGAACGCGCGCGTATCGTCGGAGTCATTGCGTACGCCGCAGTGCCACTTCCGTATGCCGCGGTCGCGAGTGGCCGGCACCAAGTACTGATTGCTTACGCCGTTGTTCCCTGGGCCCTCCACCTGATTCGTTCTTTCGGTGGCATTGGCACATCAATTGTTGATGACGAACCTAGCGACGTTGTTGATCATCCTTCAACGAAACAGCGGATTCGTTTGGCCGCAAAACTTTCGTTACTTTTCGGCGTCACGATGGCCTTCAGTCCTGGAGTCGTTGTTGTCGTTCTATTAAGTGCATTGTTGTGGCTGTTGACGGCCGCTGTTTCAGGAGGTTCAACTCGAGCCGCTGGATTAGGTTTCGCTGGCGCAATGAGCGCAACGGCGGCAGCGGTCGTTCTTAACATGCCGTGGGTGACGAGATATTTGTCTAATGGTGGATGGGACGCAATCGTTGGTTCGCCCGCTCGCTCGACGGAAAATCTTGGATTGTGGGAGGTCCTTCGTTTCGGTATCGGTCCAGCAGCACTTGGCGGACTGATCGTGCTGCTCTACGTTCCACTCCTTGTCGCACCGTTGGTTTCAAAGAACTCACGTTTTATTTGGGCTTCGCGAGCCGCGATTTTGTCCATTGTTTTGCTCGCCTTGGCACTGCTGAACTCGGGTGATGATTTACCTATTCGCCTTCCTGAAACCGGCATTTTGTTGGCCCCTGTTGCGAGTTGTTTGGCAATTGGTGCAGCGATCATCGTGATGGCTTTCGGAATTGACGTTCGAGGCGGTCGCTTCGGATGGCGACAGCCTTTGGCACTTTTGTCGCTCGTTACTCTTCCTCTCGGACTTTTGCCTGTCGTTGCTGGAGCATCAAATGGTCGATGGGAACAGCCTTCAATTACCTTGGCTCAACAAATGCGCGAGTTATTGGGTGATTCAAGTCAGGGCGATTATCGAATTTTGCTCGTCGGCGACTCGCGACTGATCCCGTCCGATCAGCACACGTATCGCGATGGCTTGGCTTACTCATTGGTGCAAAACGGTGATGCATCAATGTTGAATCAAGTGTCGTCGGCCTCGCGAGACGCCCAAGTTTTCATCGAACCGCTCCTTGACGCTGTGGCCTCTGGAACAACTGGTCGTGTGGGGCGACTGATGGCTCCACTTGGTATCCGGTACATCGTCATTCCGATTCAATCCTCGAGTGAATCCCCGGTAGCCGTACCGCTCGGTTTGCGCGAAGCATTTGCTGAACAATTGGATTTGCGAAATGTCTATGGGCCTTCGAGTATGACAATTTTCGAAAACTCGCAGTGGATTCCCTTAACCGGAATGTTGAGCGCCGTGGCCTCCCAACAAAGCAGTGAAGGTGGCGCTGAGGCTCTCGTAGCGACTGAATTGACCGGCTCACTTGCTGCTTTGAATGGTACGACAAGTTGGGCAAGTCCAACCCAAGAACTTCCAGCGGGGCGTTTTCATATGGGCGTTCCCTTTGACCCGCGATGGACACTGACAATTAATGGGCAAACCATCAAACCTCAAGCTTCGTTCGGAACCGTGATGCATTTTGAAACGGGCGATGGTGGATTGGCACGTTTGTCTTATTCAAACCCTCTCAGTCGTTACATGTGGGTGTTGTTGCAAGTGTTCTTGTGGTTGGTGGTAGTACTCGGAATTTTGCAACCAAATTTTCGCCGTCGTTCGCGCCGTCAACAATTTGAATTGCCAGAAACGACTCCAGTTGTTTCATTATCCGCGAACCCGATTTCAGGTGATCCGGCATGAATCGTCGGGTGAGCCTTTATCTCGTTTTGTTAGTCGTTATTGGTTTGGCTTTTAACTTTTCAGACCGAGACGAAACTCAATTTGCTGCAGTCTTTTCGCTCGGAACTCGGCCTGGTACGCCGGCAATTGTTCGTAATGACCAAGCGGTCACGAGTACTTGGTTTTGTGCCGGAACCTCGGCGGCCGGAGAGAGTGACAGCGGTACCTACGGAGGCGAGATCGTGATCTCGAACCCGTTAGAGACTCCGGTGACTGGTTTGTTAACGATTTTGACGAGCGGGCAAGCACCGGTGACTCAGGCGATCAATTCTGATCCACGCTCGCAACTCGTGATTGAGATCAATTCGTTAGTGACAGCACCGTATGCGAGTGCACTGGTTGAACTCACTGATTC
>JBIKOO010000010.1:0-50835 GCA_044358015.1 Ilumatobacteraceae bacterium | reverse complement strand
TTTTGACGAGCGGGCAAGCACCGGTGACTCAGGCGATCAATTCTGATCCACGCTCGCAACTCGTGATTGAGATCAATTCGTTAGTGACAGCACCGTATGCGAGTGCACTGGTTGAACTCACTGATTCAGCGGCAAGTGTTGAGCAGCGAGCGCTACATCCTGCGGGTGCTGCAGTGTCGCCTTGTTCAAATCGAACTTCAGGTGAGTGGTATTTCGCTGATGGCTTTTCTGCGGAGTCATCAGATTTTCGTTTGATCCTCACGAATCCGTATTTGTCACCCGCGATCGTCAATATTGAAATCGCAACGATGAATGGTCAGCGCACTCCAACAAATCTTCAAGGGTTTGTTATTCCGGCTCAATCAATTCGTGTTCTGAACATTCCAGAGTCTGGTTTTCGTGATGAAAAGATTTTGGCGATCAGCGTCGTGGCCTCGACGGGACGAATTGTCGCAGCTAAAGATCAACATTTCCTAGGTGCGGGTCGACTAGGTCATGTGTTGTCGCTGGGAAGCCCTTCAACATCTGATCAGTGGTGGTTCGCTGATGGAGAAAGGGGTGTCGGTATTTCTGAGACCTATATGATTTTCAATCCCAGCGATCAAGACGTGTTGGCCGATGTGGTCATGCTCGGGCTTGACCCGACTGTGGCGAATGTGCTGCCGACAACGTTAACTATCCCCGCGAATGATGTTGTGCCCTTTGATGTATCAGCAATTGTTGGTTTGCCTGACGGACTGCACGGCGGTGTTGTGAGTGGGCAAGCCGGAGCCCAACTAGTGGTGGAGCGGGTACTCACGAAACCGGCGGGTTCGAGCGTTGCAACCACCGTTGTGCTCGGTGCTCAGCGAGGTTTCCAATCAACGCGTTGGAGCGTTCCAACTTCGACCACGATTGCGATCGAAGATGTACTGACGATTCTCAACACATCACCAAATAGCGGAGTCGTGACAATCTATTCGGTTGGTCCTGGGGGAGAAGAGCCAGTTCCTGGACTCAGCGATATTCCGATCGCGGCCAATGGCTTGGTTTCAATTGATTTGGTTGACCCACTCTCGTTCGGACGTGCGCTCGAAGTGGTGAGTGACCAATCTATTTTGGTTGAGCGTCGTCTTGAACGTACGCCGACTTTGCGAGGTCGCAGTGGATCGCTCGCTTTTCCAGAAAAGTTGTTGCCATGATGAGCGTGCTCATCGCTCTGATCATTGGTGCAGTTGTCGCAACAGTTGCAGTGGTGGTTCGGCGACGTCAAGTTGTTGATGCGCCAACGCAAAAGGTCTTTGCCGCACCAACACAGATTGACCGAGTTGATTTTCCGGCCGCTCAGCAGGAATGGTTAGTGGCAGTTTTTACATCCGCGTCATGTCATGTGTGTGCCGACATGTTGGCCAAGGCACAAGTTGTCGCCAGTAAGCAAGTGGCGGTTTTGGATGTTGAATACTCCGAAAACAAAGAGTTGCATCGTAAATACAACATTGAGGCTGTTCCGACTGTCGTGGTGAGTGATGCACACGGAGTCGTACATAAGTCGTTTCTTGGGCCGGTCAGTGCAACAGATTTATGGGCAGGCGTGGCGTCGGCTCGCGATCCGCAACTGCAACCGCCAGCGGACGGCCACTGTCAAGATCACGAATAGTGTTTTGAATTAGGAGCTAGGTCAGTCAATGACGCTGATCGGTGACTGCGTGTTGCCGTCAAGACCCTGCTGCACAAGAGCATTAACAAGGTCTCCATCAATGGTTTCTTTTTCGAGAAGTGCTTGGGCAACTAGATCAAGACCGATACGATGCTTAGAGAGAAGTTCGATCGCACGAGTTTCCTGTTGGCGCAAGATGGTGTTGATCTCTTCGTCCATGAGTCGTGCGGTGTCATCGCTGTATTCGCGTCCACCAGTCATCAAGTCTTCACCCAGGAAGACATTTTGCTGATTATGCCAAGCCATGGGGCCGACCTTGTCGCTCATGCCCCATTCGCGCACCATGCGGCGCGCCAAACCGGTGACTACTTCAAGGTCGTTTGAAGCACCAGTGGTTTGCTGTTGGAACACCAATTCTTCGGCGACGCGACCACCAAGAGCCATGCAGATTCGGTCAAGGATGTAATCCTTCGAGAAACTATGGCGTTCTTCGGGGAGTGTTTGCGTGACACCAAGGGCCATGCCTCGCGGAAGAATGGTGACCTTATGTAATGCATCACCATGCGGCAAGACAGTTGCCAAAATTGCGTGGCCACCTTCGTGGTAAGCAGTGACCCGCTTTTCTTCTGCGGACAAGATGAGTGAGTCTCGGCGGGCTCCCATCATGATGCGATCGCGAGCTGACTCAAAGTCGATGCGCTCAATTTGTGCACTGGCTCGACGTACGGCGAAGAGTGCTGCTTCATTCACCAAGTTGGCGAGGTCGGCACCGCTCATACCAGGAGTGCCCTTGGCCATGGTGTCGAGATCAACATCGGGTCCCATGCGCTTATCGCGACTGTGAACTCGCAAAATGGCCGCCCGCTCTTCAAACTCGGGTAACGGAACAACGATCTGGCGGTCAAAACGACCTGGACGGAGCAACGCAGGGTCAAGAACATCGGGACGGTTTGTCGCCGCCAAAATCACGATGCCTTCCGATGTTTCGAACCCGTCCATTTCGGACAACATTTGGTTCAACGTTTGCTCGCGTTCGTCGTGACCTCCACCGAGACCAGCGCCACGCTTACGACCGATTGAGTCGATTTCATCAATGAAAATAATGGCTTTACCCATTTTGCGGGCCTGCTGGAACAAGTCGCGTACTCGGCTTGCACCAACGCCAACGAACATTTCCATGAAGTCAGAACCAGTGACTGACAAGAAACCAACGCCAGCTTCACCTGCAACTGCGCGCGCGAAAAGAGTCTTACCCGTTCCCGGAGGGCCGACCAGCAACATTCCCTTGGGGACCTTGGCGCCAATTTCCTTGAAACGTTCGGGCATACGCAAGAAATCAACAACCTCTTTGATTTCAGTTTTGACACCCTCGTATCCGGCGATGTCGGCGAACGTGGTTGAGGGACGGTCAGCGTTATAAGCCTTGGCGCGACTGCGACCAATTGACATCATGTTGCCCATTTGTCCCGATGCACGCTTGTTCATCCACACCAAGAATCCGATGATCAAAACGAATGGCAGCAACAGTGGAATGAGGTTCATCACCCAATTTGTTTGGGGAGTATTGGGCTTGAAATCAACACCTTGTCCACGGAGTAGTTCGCGATCTTTTTCGTTCGGAAATCCGGGGGGAGCAGTTGTCGAGAATGAACTGCCATCCGTAAATGTTCCAGTAATCGTCAGTGTTGCGTTATTAAGTTTGACTTCGTCAACTTTTCCATTCGTGACTTGAGTAATGAATTCCTCAAAGCCCAATTTTTCACGGTCGGGGCCGGGTAAAAGTTGCGGTCCGAAAATGAGGACCAAAATCAATCCGAGCAGTACCCAGGGCGACCACTTGGGCATGGAAGGTCGGCCTGCAGGTTTGCCGTCGGGCGATGATGACTCTTTGTTCGCCTGCGAGCGACCCATCTTGCGCGGTGATTGACCACCAGACGAGGGTGGCGTAGGTGACGGGGGCGGAGGGGGAGGAGTGGACTCGCTCATGTCGCCATGATACGACCGCTTGGTCACACTGTGTGGGTCGGGCGTAGTTCAGTTTGGGTGTCTCAGTACCGCAGAAGTCACAGTTGACTCAACGGACCATGGCATAACCCGTTCAGCCGATCCACCAAAGACCGATCCACCAAAGACCGATCCACCAAAGATGGCCTATCCACCAAAGATGGCCGTCAATCTCATAACTTTTCGCCATGCGTTCTTGCACTCGTAGTGGTTGTCGGGAGACCGCCCACATTTCTTTGACCTTTCAGTACAACACCTCGGTCGTGTGGATTAACCACATCGAAGAAGAGCGCGATTTGCACGTGTACGAGTTGTGTGACAAGCACTGGCAGCGTTTTGCGCCTCCGAATGGCTGGACCCTTGATGATCGGCGTCGAGCCGAAGTCCTTCCTTTCGTGCATCGCCTGGCCGGCTAGGTCAGTACATGACCCGTCCTCATCCGGCGACGAACGCCACGCGGTTTACCGTCGGCGTGGCCGTCATGGCCTGGCTTTTGGCGTACATGGCGGCGCTTCCGTTGCAAGGCGTGTTGATCGCGGCCACCGGTCACAGCGGCGAAAAGTCAGACGAATGGCCGATTTCAATGACGGTGCTATCCATTTTTTGCTTGTGGATTCCTTTCGTCGTTGCGCTGATTGTCGTGAGTCGCCGCTGGGGTCAAGGACGGTTTGTCAACGATTACAAGGTTCGAGCACGGTGGGTTGATCTGGCTGGACTGCCCCTTGGCGTGGTCTGCCAGTTGTTACTTGTTCCAGCGATTTATTGGCCATTGCAACAGATTTGGTCCGATGCCTTTTCGAGCGACGAAATCGAGCAGCGCGCTCGAGATTTGTGGGATAAGGCAAACGGGGGTTGGGTCATCGTTTTGATCGTTGTTGTGGCCCTCGGGGCGCCCTTGATTGAAGAATTGGTGTACCGCGGGCTGATTTTGCAAGCTTTGCAGAGTCGATTGAATGACTGGTTGGCGTTATTGATCTCGGCTGCGTGGTTTGCCCTGATTCACTTGCAACCTGTTGAATTGCCGGGTCTCTTTGTTTTTGCGTTGGTGCTCGGCATCTGTTTTCAGCGCACGGGACGGTTAGGGATGGCGATTTTTGCCCACATCGGGTTTAACGCAGCAGGGTTGTTGCTCGCGTCTCAGTAGTGCGAAGGTGGCAAGATGGATGCCTATATGGATGATCTTGAGAATAAGTCCGCCGTGTCTGTCGCCGGTCCTGACGACGAAGTTGACGAATCAACGCAGACGGGAATCAAATATGGTTGGAATCCCTTTCGGGGCTCGGAGCGCGAGCGGCTCATCATCTTGTGGATCCGCATTGCTTTAATCGGAGTCAGCACGATTATTGCCATCAAAGTCATTCAGCCGTCTTTAGTTTTCAAAGACACCACACCTACCGGCGGAGACATGGGCGCCCATGTCTGGGGTCCGGCTTACCTTCGCGATCATCTGCTTCCGTGGAAACTCAATGGCTGGTCGATGGATTGGTATTCGGGACTTCCGATTTACCGCTTCTACATGGTTGTGCCGGCCTTGTTTGTCGTGATTTTGAACTTCGTGTTTCCGTACGGTGTTGCACTCAAGATCGTTGCGGTCGCTGGCATCGTGACGTTACCGATTTGTTGTTGGATCTTTGGTCGCTTGGCGCGATTCGCGTTTCCGATTCCTGAACTATTCGCAATGGTCGGATTGGTGTATCTCCTTGATGAGAGTTACACGATTTATGGAGGCAACGTTGCCTCAACCATGGCCGGTGAATATTCATTCTCGATATCGCTTTCGTTCGCCATGTTGGCCTTTGGATTTTTTGCCAATGGCATGCAAACGGGTAAGCATCGGGTGAAGGCAGCAGTATTTATGGCGCTCGCGGTGTTGTGTCACGGCATTGTCGCTATATATGTAGCGGTGGGTCTTTTGCTCATGGCGTTGTTGTGGCTTGATAAAGCAAAGGTGCGTTGGTTTATCACCACTGCTGGATCAGGGGCACTTCTTTCAGCGTTTTGGGTTGGGCCATTCTTGTTGAACCACGCCTATATGACCGATATGAAGTACAAGGGTGAACCCGGAAATGGTTCATTCACTTCGTATTGGGGCATGTTTTTTGCACTTCCACCATTTTGGAATGTGTTCATTATGACTTTTGCCATCATCGGATTCGCGGCCATGATCGTGAAACGAAATGTGGCAGGTATTTGGCTTGGTGTAACGGCACTTGTATTTGCAGCATTTGTGTTTTTGTTCAATGACAGTTTGCCGATTATTGGATTGTTGTGGAACCCGCGACTTTTACCGATGTTCAATATGTGCCGCTACTTACTCGCAGGCATCGGCATTATTGAACTCGTGAGTTTCATTGTGCGTTATGCGCAACAAGAACGATCAGCCCGAAACTCTGAAGTTTTTGTTGAAAACACGCAAACCACGACACAAATGTTTAATGCTCGGACGATCACGGCGATTGTCTCGGCATTCGTTGTGCTCCTTGTTCTAGGTTTCCGTTTTCAGGTATTGCCATTTGGAAACATCAAAGATGAGGGTCAGGGTGCCGAGTACACCTGGGGTCCCTTCGAAGGCGACGCGTCAAGCAAAGGATTTGTTGACGGCTGGGCCCGTTGGAATTTTTCGGGTTACGAAGGTCGCTCATCGTATGGTGAGTATTACGGCGTTGTGCAAGCGATGAAAGGCATCGGCGAATCGCGCGGCTGTGGTCGGGCCTTGTGGGAAAACTTTGGTGGTAACGATAAGTACGGAACCACCATGGCTCTCATGCTTCTACCGTTTTGGACTGACGGTTGTATCGGGTCAAGCGAAGGATTGTTCTTTGAGGCCGCCGGGACGACTCCGTATCACTTTTTGGCTGCAGGTGCGATGTCAAAGCAGTCTTCCAACCCGGTCCGTGAGTTGCGGTACATCAATAACGATGCCGAAATTGGAGTTTCATATTTGCGGGAACTCGGAATCAACTACTACATGGCAGTGACCCCAGAGGCAATTGCAAAGGCCGACGAAGTTGCTGCCAATGGCGGTGGACTTTCGTTACTTGAAACCAGTGGTCCTTGGCACATCTACTCGGTTGACAATGCCGAGATCGTTACCCCGCTAGATACTTTGCCGGTCGTCGTTAACGAACGTTCGGGCGACTTGCGTGAACGTTGGCTCGAACTTGGCAGCAGTTGGTTGCAGAACCGAACCGAGTGGGATGCATTGCCAGCCGCAGATGGCCCCGATAGTTGGCAACGAGTTGATGTCGCTGTTGATATGACTGTACGCGAAGGTGAACCAGGTTCAGATTCGCGCAAGGTTGATGTGGTCAAGCCAGTGCAACAAATCGTGCCCTCCAAAGTTGATCCAGCAGTGGTGTCCAATGTTGAGATCGGCGAAGACACAGTTTCGTTCTCAGTTGACAAAGTTGGCGTTCCAGTTTTGATTCGCGTGAGTTATTTTCCGAACTGGCAAGCAACAGGAGCCGAAGGTCCGTATCGAGTCGCGCCAAACATGATGGTGGTCGTGCCGACGTCAGAAAATGTGTCACTGAATTTCAAGGCCAGTTTTGTCGATCGCTTTGCCTATTTGCTAACGATTGCAGGGCTCGTGGCTGTCGTTGTTATGTGGCGCCGAGATCGTCGTCCTGAAGTGATCAAAACGGACCTCTGAACAGGGGAAATCGTGAAATCCCTGCAGGGGCCGAACTGTCAGCGATAGGGTGCGAACAGTCATGGCAACCAACTTTTCACTCGATCAGATCGTCAAGGCTTACGACATCCGCGGAACTGTCCCAGATCAGTTTGACGCTGATGTGGCCTATGCATTAGGTGTCGGGTTTGCGCAGTTCACCAAGACCGGTGTTGCCATTGTGGCGCGCGATATGCGCCCAACCGGTCCTGAACTGGTGGCAGCATTTGCTCAAGGTTTGATGGAACAAGGTATTGATGTCATTGACATCGGTTTGGCGTCAACCGACTTGTTGTATTTCGCTGCCGGCAAACTTGATGCGCCTGGTGCCATGTTCACGGCCTCGCACAACCCCGCTCAGTACAACGGCATCAAATTGTGTTTGTCAGGCGCTCGCCCCGTTGGCGTTGACACCGGACTCGCTGAAGTCAAGGAGATTGCCCAGAAAATTCTGGACGGCCATGTTCCGGTCAAAGCTGCTCGCACTGGCCGAACAACAGAACGTGATTTGTTGTCAGCATTTGTTGATCATGTGGTGTCATTTATTGATCCTGCTTCAATTCGTCCGATGCGCGTCGTCGCCGACACCGCCAACGGAATGGGTGGACTTGTTGTGCCGGCGGTATTTGAGCGTCTGCCCCGTCTTGAACTTGAAGTGATGTATGGCGAACTCGACGGCACCTTCCCTAACCATCCGGCCGATCCTTTGCAGGCTGCGAATCAACGCGACTTGCAGGCCCGCGTTGCATCAGGCGGATTCGACATTGGTCTCGCTTTTGACGGCGACGCTGATCGAGTGTTTGTCACGGACGAACTTGGCCGTGGACTTTCGGGCTCAACAACAACCGGAATATTGGCGACGAGCATGTTGCGCAAGAGTCCCGGGGCAACGATTTTGCATAACCTCATCTGTAGCCGTGCCGTCCCCGAGGTCATTCGTGAACACGGGGGAGTACCTGTGCGGACCAAGGTGGGTCATTCGTTTATCAAGCAAATGATGGCCGAAACCGGAGCTGTCTTTGGCGGCGAACATTCAGCGCACTATTACTTCAAAGACAACTACCGAGCCGATAGCGGTCTCATCGCCACAATGTTGATGCTTGAAGAGATCAGCCGAGTCGGAGAACCATTGAGCGAGATTCGGCGTTCTTATGAGCGTTACTCGTCAAGTGGTGAAATCAACACTCAAGTGGATGATCCATCAACGGTAATCGAATCTGTCTCCAAGAAGTTTGGTTCATTCCCGCAAGATCGGCTTGATGGTCTGACGGTAGATTGCGGGCCATGGTGGTTCAACCTTCGGCCCTCGAATACTGAACCGTTGTTGCGCCTCAACCTTGAAGCACCCGATCGTGACGAATGTGATAATCGTGTGGCCGAGCTACTTGCGGCAATAACCTCAGTCTGAAACAAGGAGTACTTATGCCCATCGATCCTGAACTAGCAAATGTCTTAGCGTGCCCCGTCGATAAGGGTGTTTTGTACATTCTTGATGACGAAAACGCCTTGTACAACCCTCGTTTGCAGCGGCGCTACAGCATCCGCGAAGGTATCGCTGTGATGTTGGTCGATGAGTCTGAATTGGTTTCATCGGCCGAACACGAGCGCATCATGGCCAAGATCGCTGCCGGCGGAGTCAAGACCACCGGACGTTGAATCTGGGCGTGCCATTGGCGACAGTGTCACGAAGGCTGACTTTGAGCGGTCTACACTCGTGACATCGGGCTGACAGATCGGTGCCAGCAGGCCCCGGCCCGGGATAGTGCAAGACAAGATGCGACCCTTGGTTGACATCGTTGTTTGCGCAACCCCGTGTCATGCACATCATGTCACCGACCTCATAAGGAGCCCACTCATGTCCACCTCTTTTGCTGATCGCAAAGACTTTCGCGTCGCCGATCTATCAATGGCCCCATTTGGCCGCAAAGAAATCCACCTAGCCGAACACGAAATGCCCGGCCTGCGCGCGTTGCGCAAAGAATATGGCGTCACGAAGCCGCTCAAGGGTGCGCGAATTTCTGGTTCATTGCACATGACTATTCAGACCGCGGTGCTGATTGAGACTTTGGTTGAACTCGGTGCCGAAGTTCGTTGGGCATCGTGCAATATTTTCTCGACCCAAGATCATGCAGCGGCAGCAATTGCGGTTGGTCCGAACGGAACTGTTGACAATCCTTCAGGTGTTCCAGTTTTCGCGTGGAAAGGCGAAACTCTTGAAGAGTATTGGTGGTGCACCGAGCAGATGATGACGTGGCCCGACGGTGACGGCCCGAACATGATTCTTGACGATGGTGGCGACGCCACGTTGTTGTTGCACAAGGGTGTTGAGTACGAGAAGTCGGGAGAAGTTCCCGATCCCACAACGGCATCTAACGCTGAACTGGCAATCGTTCTTGGTCTTTTGCAGCGCGGTCTCAAGACTGATCCAACTAAGTGGACACGTATGGCCGCAGGTATCAAGGGTGTTACTGAAGAAACAACTACTGGTGTGATGCGCTTGTACAAGATGTTCGAGCGCAACGAGTTGTTGTTCCCCGCGATCAACGTGAACGACTCAGTTACCAAGTCGAAGTTCGACAACTTGTACGGATGCCGCCATTCACTCATTGACGCGATCTGTCGTGCGACTGACGTCATGATCGCTGGCAAGGTTGCGGTTGTTTGCGGCTATGGCGATGTGGGTAAGGGTTGCGTGCAGGCATTGCGCGGCCAAGGTGCGCGAGTCATCGTGACAGAAGCCGACCCCATTAATGCTTTGCAGGCAGCAATGGAGGGTTACCAAGTCACCACTCTCGAAGACATCATTGGTGAAGTTGATATTTTCGTTTCGGCTACCGGCAACGATCACATCATCACGATTGAGCACATGCTCAAGATGAAGCACAACGCAATTGTGTGCAATATCGGCCACTTTGACTCCGAAATTGATATGGCCGGATTGGCTCGAAGCGGAGCGACTCGTGATGAGTTGAAGCCTGGAACGGACCTGTGGTCGTTCCCCGACGGACATGCAATCATCGTGTTGGCCGAAGGCCGATTGGTCAACCTTGGTTGTGCAACTGGCCACCCAAGTTTCGTGATGAGCTGTTCATTCTCAAACCAAGTCATTGCGCAAATTGAGTTATTCACGAACCTCGCTGCGTATCCACTTGGCGTGTATGTATTGCCAAAGCATCTTGACGAAAAGGTTGCATCGCTCCACTTAGGTGCACTCGGAGTCAAGTTGACCAAGTTGACCGATGAGCAAGCTGAATACTTAGGTGTTGCTCCCTCGGGGCCATTCAAACCCGAGCGTTACCGCTACTAATGACAGAGTTGTACGCGGAAAAGCTAGCCCGGTGTATCACCGGGCTAGCTTTTTTCGGTTTTGGAATCACTCTCTTTATTCGAGCCAACCTTGGGCTCGCACCATGGGATATTTTCCATAAGGGACTCTCCGAGAAGTTAGATGTTTCAATCGGTCTAGTTATTGTGGGCGTCGGCCTTTTGCTCTTGTTGTTGTGGATTCCATTGCGGCAAAAACCGGGAGTAGGCACAGTTTTAAACGCGCTCGAGATTGGTTTCGTTGTCAACCTCACTAAGCCATTGATTGGTGAACCTGATCAACTCGTGATGCGCACGTTCATGGTGATCGCCGGCGTTCTGGTCATTGCACTGGGATCGGCTTTGTATATTGGCGCAGGCCTAGGCTCGGGGCCGCGTGATGGTTTGATGTTGGGTTTATCTCAGCGCTCAATTGGCGGACGTCGTATCAGCATTCGCGTCGCTCGAACAACGATTGAATTGACCGTCATGATCGCGGGACTTTTCCTAGGTGGCTCAATCGGAATCGGAACATTGATTTTTATGTTCGGAATTGGCCCTTTGGTGCAACTGGTTTTGCCGCGATTTGAAATGCGCCTTGCGAGCGACAAACAAATCGCTTAGATGCCCGTAATGAGTCGGGCTGCGGCGGCAGTCTTTTCGCCCATGACGGTGTAGCAGTCGGGCGTGATGCGCTCTTTTGGCCCGACGACTGAGATCGCGGCGATTGGTAATGCGGGTCCGTCGTAGATCACACTGCCGACGGCTATCGAACTGGGATGACCAGGAGTTAATCGGAAATAGCGAGGTCGGTCGTCGTTTGATGATTTCAACCAGGCTGATTCGCCAGTCGGGAATTCCTTGATGAGCGAGCGCACGTTTGACGAATCTGCGGAGTCTGGTCCTACGAGTACACGTTTGCCAATTTCCATGGTGATTTTGACATCGTGTTTGCTGTCAACCTTGTCCAGCAAGGTGGCGTAGATATCGTCGCCTTCAAAAGTGAATTGCCACAAAAGGGCAGTTTCGCCAATGACGTCGGCTAATTCCTGAAGTCGTAGGTGGGCAGTTTGTCGAAGTGTGACGGCAACTCGATTCGACAATGTGAGCACTCGGGGAGTTAATTCCCAGGCAGTGCTGTGATTTTGCTTTTGAATGTAGCCACTTGCGCCAAGAGTGATCAAAATCCGCTGGGCAGTGTTTTTGTCCATGTTCATGTGGCGGGCCAATGCCGAGACGCCAATGGGTTGCAATTCGGCAACGACTTCAAGCACAGCGAGGGCATTTTCTACTGTTTGCAAAGTCTTCACTGCCATAGGGGGAATTCTACACAACTAGTGCTTTCTGTATTCATTAAAAATACACCAGTTCAGAATGTGACACAGTAATTTCTCAACTCTGCCAGACCCGTTTGATTGGATGACGTCATGTTTAGTGCTTTGCGTTGTACCCAATGTCAACAGATATTCCGCCCGCGTGCCGATGACGGCGAGGTTGAATCTCCAACGGGTCGTGTTTGCAGATCATGTGATCCAGCAAGAAGAGCCACTTCTCGAACGATTAAGGCAACTGATCAGTTGCATGGCGACACTCAAGAGTTGATTCGCGGATTGAAATACCGCAATCGACGGGGTGTTGTGGCCGAACTCGCCGACCAGTTGGTGCAGTCAATTATTGATGATCCCGAATCTCCCAAGTACGAGATTGTGACCTGGGCGCCAACGTCAAGTGTGCGCCAACGCCAGCGCGGATACGACCAATCCGAGCTATTGGCTCGGGCTGTGGCGGCGCGTCTGGGCATTAAATGTCGGCGCTTGCTCTATCGCGATCGCAGTGCACCTCAAACAGGTCGAAATCGTGAACAACGGCTGCATGGGCCAATTTTCAGGGCCCGTCCAATGCGGCGGTCTTATCGGGTTCTGGTGATCGATGATGTTGTCACGACGGGAAGTACTTTGCGGGCCGCTGCTCATGCGCTCGACTTGGCTGGGGCTCAAGAGGTGTGCCTGCTGGCGGTGGCGGCCACGCCACGCGACCGTTCTACAAATTCGCGAGTTGCCTGACGCGTTGCACCGCATCGGTCGGATCTACGTCCACCCAAATACCATGCATTCCTACGGCGGTGGCGGCATTGACATTGCTTTGGGCATCGTCAAGGAATGCCGTTCGATGAGCCTCAACTCCAAGCCGACTCAGGGAGAGTTCGTAGATGGCGTGGTTTGGTTTGCGCATACCGACTTCGTGACTGTCAACAACATCATCAAAAATGTTGGCGAAATCAAGCATCGGCCACCAGGCTTGCCGTAATTCGCGCACATTGTTGGTTAAGACTCCCAAGCGAAATCCGCAAGATTTGAGTTCGTGAACGAGGTCGACGACCAAATGATTGGGTTCGAACGCGAAGCCAATACCTGATTGGCCTTGGTTGGCAGCACCGGTTGTTGGAGGAGGCAACAACGAACCCTCGGACATGTGCAAACCGGCCTCAATAACAAGGGGAGCGAGCTGGTCGCGAAACTCCAGCATGCTGATTTCGCCCCGCTCGAGCCGATGCCAGGGGTGGTCGGTGTCTTGCCCGTATTCGCCCATCATGACTTTCATGACTTTGTCAACGGGGTCGTTGGGGAAGCGCTTGGCCACATCGGTGGGGCGGCCATTGCTGGCTAAAACCCCACCAAAATCGAAGATGACTGCGTCAATGAGCCGAAATGATGATGGGGTCGGTTTTGACGAGGAAGGCGCTGAGTCGGACACGGGTCAAGTCTGCCCGTCGGCCTGCTTTCTTTCATCATTGTTGCATGTGAACTTTGGGTGACCCCCGAGGCTCGCAGATACCGCCTGTAGGCTCTATCTCTGCATGGGAATCCTCGATCGCATCCTGCGGGCCGGTGAAGGCAAGAAATTGAAGGCCCTCGAGGGTCTCGTTCCTGACATCAACGCCCTTGAGTCATCTATTCAGTCTTTGTCCGACGACGCACTGCGTGGCAAGACCGCTGAATTCCGTACCCGTCTTGAGCGGGGCGAATCGCTTGATGACCTTCTGATTGAGGTATTTGCGGTAGTGCGTGAAGGAGCGCACCGAGTGATCGGGCAACGGCACTACGACGTGCAGTTAATGGGTGGCGCGGCGTTGCACTTTGGTTGGGTCGCTGAAATGAAAACGGGTGAAGGTAAGACCTTGGTCTCAACCTTGCCGGCCTATCTCAACGGTCTGTCCGGTAACGGCGTGCACCTCATCACGGTCAACGACTACTTGGCTCGTCGCGACTCCGAATGGATGGGTCGCGTTCACCGTTGGCTTGGTTTGAACGTCGGACTTGTGGTTCCGGGTTCTCGCGACCGTCCCGAACAAAAGCGGGCTGACTATGCCGCTGACATCACATACGGAACCAATAACGAATTTGGTTTTGATTACTTGCGCGACAACATGGCAGCAACGAAACTCAACAAGGTCCAACGTGGACATGCCTTTGCCATCGTGGACGAAGTTGACTCAATTTTGATCGACGAAGCGCGTACGCCGCTGATCATTTCTGGACGAGTAGCCGATGCAGCCAACCTGTATTACCGATTTGCTTCAATCGTGCGTGCTCTCAAGCGCGATGTTGATTACGAAGTAGAAGAAGACAAGCGCATTGTCATGCCGACCGAGGCTGGTATTGAACGAGTCGAAGCCGAGTTGGGTCTCGAAAACTTGTACGACGAAGTGCAGCGAAATCTTGTCCATCAATTGCAGGTGGCTCTCAAGGCCAAAGAGTTGTACCGCCGCGACAAGGACTACATCATTCAAGGTGGCGAAGTAAAAATCGTCGACGAATTTACAGGTCGTATTCTGGAAGGTCGTCGCTGGAGTGAAGGTATCCACCAAGCGGTTGAAGCCAAAGAGGGCGTCAAGATCAAAGAAGAGAACCAGACGCTTGCGACGATCACATTGCAGAACTATTTCCGCATGTACGACAAACTCGCGGGCATGACCGGAACGGCCCAAACTGAAGCTGCCGAACTGATGAATACCTACGATCTGCAAGTTGTGCCAATCCCGACGAACCGTGCCGTGGCACGTATTGATTCAGCCGATCAGATCTTTAAAACCGAAGATGCCAAGTTCAACGCAGTCGTCACTGACATCATCGAACGCAATGCCAACGGACAACCCGTCTTGGTGGGTACGGTCAGCGTTGAAAAGAGCGAACACCTCTCGCGACTTCTCGCTAAAAATGGCGTGAAGCACGAGGTTTTGAACGCTAAACAACATACTCGCGAAGCCGAAATTGTGACGCAGGCTGGTCGGTTGGGAGCAGTCACGGTTGCAACCAATATGGCTGGACGTGGAGTGGATATTTTGCTCGGCGGTAATCCAGAAGGTCTCGCTCATCGCGCAGTGCTTGCCGAAGGCCACGCGGGTGACACGTTGACCGATGAATTTGCTTTGCCGCTTCCGCTTGATCAGATGCCCGATGAATATCGCGCCGCGCGAGTCGTTGCGCAGGCTCGGTATGCCGAACTCCTCACTGAAATCACAGCGAAGTGCAAGGCTGAGGGCGACAAAGTTCGTGAGGCCGGCGGTTTATATGTCATTGGCTCAGAGCGTCATGAGAGTCGTCGTATCGACAATCAGTTGCGTGGACGCGCTGGCCGTCAAGGTGATCCTGGTTCAAGCCGTTTCTATCTGAGTCTTGAAGACGAATTGATGCGCTTATTCGCTACTGGAGCGTTGAGTTGGGTGATGGGCCGAGCGTTGCCCGATGACGAAGCAATTGAGCACAAGATGGTGACCAAGGCCATTGAGCGGGCACAGAGCACAGTTGAAACTCGTAATGCCGAAATTCGCAAGAACGTCTTGAAATATGACGAGGTCATGAATGAGCAGCGCAAGGTTATTTACAAGCGCCGCGACCAGATTCTTGATGGGGCTGACCTGAAGGTTGCCGCTCTCGAATACATGGCTGAAGCCGTTGATTCACTGATCGAAACCCATTGCGTGAGTGAAGCCGATGACGAATGGGATCTCGAGGGCCTGACCAAAGAACTAAAAACTTATTGGCCAAATGATCTGACACCAGTGGTTTTAGGTAGCTCGTCTAGCACTAACAAGATGTACGACGTCGTGATGGCAAATGCCACTGCCTATTACGACCAGCGTGAAACTGAATTGACTTCAGAAGTTATGCGAGATGTTGAACGTCAAGTTATGTTGCGCATTATTGATCAACGTTGGCGTGAACATCTTGAAGAGATGGATTACTTGCAAGAGGGCATCAACCTACGTGCCATGGGTCAAAAAGATCCGCTATCTGAATGGCAGCGCGAAGGTTACGAAATGTTCGGTTCCATGATGAAAGGAATCGCTCAAGATTTTGTGAAGTATGTCATGCATGTGCAACTAGTTCGTAATGAAGAGCCAGCGCCCGTAGTGCAAAACCTTCAACAGACAAAATCTGATGCGCCATCGGCGGCGAGCCAAGCATCAGCACAGGGGGCAAGTGAAATGCCTCAACAGGCTGCGCCAGTTAAGCAACAGCCCATCGTGAACGACGTGTGGTCAAAGGCCCCTCGTAATGCACCGTGCCCATGTGGTTCAGGTAAAAAGTTCAAGATGTGCCACGGCACCAACTGAGTTAGTCATGCGCGATTTCACAGATGATTTGAAAGATGTGAGTCGACGACTCGGTGAGGCCAAGGTCTATCTCAAGATTGAAGCTCAACGAGATCGTTTCCGCGAACTTGAGATTGAGGTCTCGAAGCCCGGTCTTTGGGATGACCAAGAGTTTGCTAAAAAACTCAATGCTGAATATGCGAATACCAAAGGTGATATCGACATTTTTGACGGACTTGCTCGTCAACTAGAAGATGCTGAGGTGCTTCATGAATTGGCCCGTGAAATTGATGATGCCTCTCAAGAAACAGAAATTGAATCAAGCATAAAAGTTATTGCGCAGTCGCTCAATGGTCTTGAAATGCGTAGTTTGTTTACTGGTGAACATGACGAGGCAGATTGCATTGTGCACATCAACACCAAAGACGGTGGAGTCGACGCCCAAGATTGGAGCGAACTTCTGCTACGCATGTATCAGCGTTGGTCTGAGCGTCGTGGACTTGAGTTTGAAATTAACGATATTTCGCCAGGTGCAGAAGCCGGAATTATGTCGGTTGAATTTACGTTGAAGGGTCGCTATGCCTATGGGCTCATGACTTCTGAACGTGGCACTCACCGTTTGGTTCGGATTAGCCCCTTTGATAACCAGGGTCGCCGCCAAACAAGTTTTTCCAATGTGCAGGTGTGGCCGGCAATGGAAAACCCCGACATTGAGATTGATGAAACGGATGTGCGGATGGAAGTATTCCGTGCCTCTGGAGCCGGTGGTCAGCACGTGAACAAAACGTCATCGGCGGTTCGTTTGATTCACGAACCGACTGGTCTCGTTTCATCGTCTCAAGAAGAACGCAGTCAATTGCAAAACCGTGAAAAGGCGATGAATCGTTTGAAGGCGATGGTTGCGGCGAAGATTGAAGAAGAACACCAGGCTGAACTTGATCGCATCGCTGGTAAACAAGCCACCGTCGGTTGGGGTAGTCAAATCCGAAGTTATGTTTTGCAGCCGTACCAAATGGTGAAAGATTTGCGTACAAATATTGAATCAAGCAGCGTCGAATCGGTGCTAGACGGCGATATTGAAGAATTTATGGTCGGTTATTTGCAGTGGCGTCGTGCTGGCGACGATTCCTGACGAAGTACCACTGATATCCTGACGGCTTGACTTCATGTGGTCGGCCAACTGGTCGGTCTCTTGCCCGAGGAGCAACATGATTCGCCTCGAAAACGTGACAAAAACTTATGGCACCGAGATACCAGCGGTGCGGGACGCTTCTTTCGAGATCGCTAAGGGCGAGTTCGTCTTCATGGTCGGTCCGTCGGGATCTGGCAAGTCAACCTTGTTGCGGCTCATGAACCGCCAAGAACAGCCCGAACGCGGCGAAGTGTGGGTGGCGGGTAAAGACATCAATGCCATGCCCGATTCAAAAGTTCCTTATCTACGACGAAATATCGGAAATATCTTTCAGGATTACAAACTGTTGCTCAACAAAACAGTTTTCGAAAACGTGGCGTTTGCTCTTGAAGTGATTGGTCGACCCAAGCATGTGATTCGCCAACAAGTGCCAGCGGTACTTGATCTGGTGGGTCTTTCCGATAAAGAAGATCGCTTTCCTCATCAGCTTTCCGGTGGAGAACAGCAGCGTGTTTCGATCGCCCGAGCTTTCGTGAACCGACCATTGATTTTGCTGGCGGACGAACCAACCGGAAACCTCGACCCTGCAACGGGTGAGGGCATTATGCGTTTGCTAGATCGCATCAATAACACCGGAACAACAGTCGTCATGGCTACTCACGACCAGCGAATCGTGAACATGATGCGCCGCCGTGTTGTGCAACTTGACCGAGGCGTCATAGTGCGCGACCAAGAACGAGGAGTGTACGACTGATGATTGCACGAATCAGTTACGCGTTCCGCGAAACGTGGGCGAGCTTTAAACGCAATGTCACTTTGACGATGGCTGCCGTGATTACCTCAGCGGTTTCTTTGCTGTTGGTAGGTTCAACTTTTTTGATTCAGCGGGCTTTTGACAATCTGCTGACCCGATGGAAGGGCGACGTCGAACTCATTGTGTATGTGCGCTCGGACGCTGACCCGAATCAGATTCAAGTAATTGAAGACGCGCTTAAGTCGCAGCCTTCAATTATTGATGTCACAAAACTCCGCTATCTAGATCAGGCCGAAAGTTATGCCGAGGCCCAGAAGTTGTTTGCTGGTGACCCCGGAACCTTGCGACTACTCACACCCGAGAATATTCCTTCGCAATTTAAGGTCGTTCCTATTTCGCAAGACTCAAATTTAATTCGTGAACTTGGCGAACAGTTCCGAGGTCTGGCCGGAGTACGAGAAGTGGCTTACGCACAAGATGTATTTGATGTCGTGGCACGAGTCTCGCAATTTATTCGAATAGCGACGACCGCGATGTCCATTGTTCTCCTCGTCGTGGCAGTTGGACTCATCTGGAACACCATCCGCACGGCTATGTTCGCCCGTCGTCGTGAAATTGAAGTGATGAAATTGGTTGGAGCTACCAATTGGTTTATTCGTATTCCGTTCATGCTTGAAGGTCTTCTTCAGGGACTCATCGGCGGAGTGTTGTCCTGTCTCGGCCTTTGGGGGCTGAACTCTGCTTGGTCGGGTGCGGTCGCCGATTTCAACGACACTGAACTCGCGGCTCTCGTGGTGACTGATGGCTATATGCGTTTCGTGATGATCATTTTGCTGGGCATCGGAGCAATTGCCGGAGCCGTTGGTTCGGGTATCGCTGCTTCACGTTTCTTAGACGTCTGACCTTCCATTAGGGTCTGTATATGGCCTACGAAGAAATCATCTACGAAGTATCCGAGCAGATCGCGACGATTACTTTGAATCGCCCCGACAAGTTGAATTCGTTCACGAATCGCATGCTCAAAGAAATCATCGCGGCGTTCGACGAGAGTGATGCTGACGACAATGTTCGTGCGGTCATCGTGACCGGTTCGGGTCGGGCATTTTGTGCTGGTGCCGATTTATCGGGTGGTGGAGAGACCTTCGCCAAGGGTGGAAGCGATGTGAAGGCCAAGACTGGCGTGATGCGTGATGGTGGTGGCTTGGTGTCACTACGAATTTTTGAAAGTAAAAAGCCGGTCATCGGTGCGATCAATGGAGCGGCAGTTGGCGTGGGTGTCACAATGACATTGCCGATGGACATTCGCCTTGCGAGTACCACGTCAAAGTTTGGCTTTGTCTTCGCTAAGCGAGGAATCATTCCTGAGGCAGCGAGTAGTTGGTTCTTGCCCCGAATTGTCGGAATCTCACAAGCGACCGAATGGTGTTTCACAGGTCGCATGATCAGTGCCGATGAAGCCAAAGAAGGACGCCTCGTTCGAAGCGTTCATGCGCCAGAAGATCTCTTGCCAGCCGCTCGGGCCATCGCTCGTGAGATTGCGGAAAACACTGCACCAGTTTCGGTGGCCTTGTCTCGGCAGATGTTGTGGCGCATGCTTGGCGCCGATCACCCGATGCAGGCGCACCGAGTTGACTCTCGGGCCATCAATTCACGTGGGGCGAGTGACGATGCCCGCGAGGGCGTGATGAGTTTTCTCGAAAAGCGACCAGCGAACTTCTCGGTCAAGGTCAGTGATGGATTGCCCGAAGTATTTCCTGATTGGCAGGATCCACAGTTCTCGTGAGCGACGACGCCGTAGATGAAATCTCGCTCTACGAGCGAGTTGGCGGGATGCCATTTTTCGTGACACTCGTTGACCACTTTTATGTGGGAATTGTTTCTGACGAAGTGTTATGGCCCTTGTATCCCGATCAGAGTGATCTCGATGGAGCCAAGCGACGTCTGGCTCTGTTCTTAGGTCAATACTGGGGTGGGCCACAGACTTATATGGAAGAACGGGGTCATCCGAAGTTGCGCCTGCGCCATATGCCATTTCATGTTGGGCCACTTGAACGCGATCGTTGGTTGGTGCACATGGCGGCCGCCATCGAAGCAACGTCCAGTGATGAATCTCTCAATCAGGAGTTGCTGGCCTATTTCGTTCCGGCTGCTGAACATTTGCGCAATGACACGGGTTTGCCGATTAGTTCGTCCAAGCCCAGCTAAAAATTGAGTTTTAGCTGAAGACAACGGTCTTGCGGCCGTACACCAAGACTCGGTGTTCAAGATGCGCACGAACAGCGCGAGCAAGCACGATTGTTTCAAGGTCGCGACCTTTACGAGTGAGGGCAGCGACCGAATCACGGTGAGAAACACGCGCCACTTCTTGATCAAGGATCGGTCCTTCATCAAGTTCTTCGGTGACGTAGTGAGCGGTCGCCCCGATGATTTTGACGCCGCGGTCGTGGGCCTGTCGGTAGGGGTTAGCTCCAATGAATGCTGGAAGGAACGAGTGGTGGATGTTGATAATGCGCGACTGATACGCGTCAACAAGCTTTGGCGAAAGAATCTGCATGTATCGCGCCAAGATCACGAGATCGACCTGGTTGTCGTTGAGCGTCTCGAGTACTGCCAGCTCTTGGTTTGACTTTGTCTCAGGAGTTACTGGCAGATACACGTAAGGCACACCCATGTGCTGCACGAGATCGGCATGATCGGGGTGATTATCAATGACTGTCACAATGTCTGCCGGAAGTTCGCCCGATCGCCAGCGACTGAGTAAGTCGAAAAGGCAATGCGACTGCTTGCTGGCGAGTATTGCGACCCGTGGTAGGTAGTCGGTGAAACGTAATTGTGCGTTCATCGAGAATTTTTCGGAGACCTGAGAGAACGCTGAGAGAATTTCGTGGCGCCCAAGTGAAAAGCCGTCTAGTTCGAATTCGACTCGCTGAAAAAAGACACGCTCAACGTCATCGGTATGTTGCTCGGCGTGCACGATATTGCCGCCATGTGCTGCGATGAATTCAGCAACCGCAGCTACGACGCCACGTTGGTCTGGGCAAGAAAGTAAAAGGACGCCGGTTGCAGACACGTCCACAAGTTTGCCTGCCGAACAAGTCAATTGCGACTCTGCAACGATTCAAGTGTTGAAAGAATTAGGGCTGAGGGATGAGGGCATGGCAGGCCACCGCCGCGGCGGCTGCCACATTGAGGGAATCGATGCCCGACGCCATTGGGATTTTCACCATATGGCTCACTGCCAACAAGGCCTCTGCGGATAGACCGGCTCGCTCGGATCCGAGAACGATGGCAACTTTCGCATCGACGGGAATTGATAAGCCAACATCGCGAATACTGCGGGCGTCCTCGCGGGGGGTGAGTCCACACACGATGTAGCCGGCATCGCGTAAAGCGATGAGTGTTGCTGAAGCATCGGCCACTCGGCTGTAGCGCATCGAAAATGCGGTTCCCATGGACACTCGTAGGGCGCGCCTGGCGAGTGGATCTGCGCTGTTGCGATCAAGGATGACGCCATCAATTCCGAGGGCTGCAGCACTACGCACAATGGCCCCAATATTGGTGGGATTATCAACATCTTCCACAACGAGCAAGTGACGCGCTGATGTCAGCAGCTCATCAAGTTTGAGTGGGGCAGGTCGTTCAAAGAGTCCCATGATGTCCAGCGCGACGCCCATACCCGTGAGTGTTTTTCGAACATCGGCATGGGCGGCGTAAACAGGAATTGACGGATCGAGGCCTTGAACGATCGTGCTCGGCGAGAGAGCGTCAGTCAATACTTCAACGAGTCGGCAACCAGCCGATAAGGCGCGTTCAACAACTAAATCGCCTTCGGCAATGAACATTCCGAGAGTGATCTTTTCTGCCTCGCCTGTCTGCATCGTTTTGAAAACACGAGCAGGAATATTGCGCGGACGCAACTCGCGTTCACGCAAACGAAATCGATCGAGGCGTTGATCGTCTAGTGAATCAACGTAAATGAGCTCGCGAGACATTTTTGCGGCGTCAGAAATCAGTAATACCAGGGGTACGGCGCCCAGTCGGGATCGCGCTTTTCAAGAAATGACATGCGACCTTCTTGAGCTTCGTCGGTCATATACGCCAAGCGAGTTGCCTCTCCGGCAAATACCTGTTGACCGACCAAACCATCGTCAATGAGGTTGAAAGAAAACTTCAGCATGCGCTGAGCCGTAGGACTTTTGCCGTTGATTTCTTTGGCCCATTGCAATGCAGTTGCTTCAAGTTCGGCATGAGGAACAACGGCATTCACCATGCCCATACGTTGCGCGTCTTCGGCGCTGTATTCGCGACCGAGGAAGAAGATTTCACGAGCAAATTTTTGCCCCACTTGTCGGGCCAGATATGCCGAACCAAAGCCGCCGTCGAAGCTTGCGACATCGGCATCGGTTTGTTTGAAGCGAGCATGCTCTTGGCTGGCAATGGTGAGGTCGCTGACAACATGCAAACTGTGTCCGCCACCAGCAGCCCAACCAGGAACCACGCAGATGACAATCTTGGGCATAAAGCGAATCAGACGTTGCACTTCGAGAATATGTAGGCGTCCGCTCTTTCCCGGGTTAATCGTCTCAGCGGTTTCACCTTCGGCGTAGCGGTATCCGTCGCGACCACGAATACGTTGATCGCCACCACTACAAAATGCCCAACCACCATCTTTGGCCGATGGACCATTGCCGGTTAGAAGGACGCACCCAACATCGGTGCTTTGGCGCGCATGTTCGAGAGCCGTGAAAAGTTCATCGACTGTGTGGGGCCGAAACGCATTGCGGATCTCGGGCCGATTGAAGGCCACGCGTACCGTGCCATGTTCGACCGAGCGGTGATAAGTGATATCGGTGAAATTGAAACCCGGCACGATCCGCCAAGCGGCGGGGTCGAAGATGTCAGAAACTTTGTTCTCGCTCACGGCTTTATTCTCTCAGACGAGAACGTGATTCGCCCCTTTTTGTACTGAATGTGCCTCCTTGCGAAGCGATGGAGGGACTGCCAACACTTTGTCCTGCGTAATGGGTACTTTGATTGGATGTCTAGATTGCGTCATATCAGCGTTGTTGCCGGGTCGTTGGCCCTGCTGCTGTTGACGACAGCGTGCTCATCAGGTTCGGCCCAGGGAGCGACGAGTATCTCGGCCAGCACTACCGACCCAGTGACGACGACTATTCCTGCGTCGACGACTTCGACGAGTACCACTATTCCGCCGACGACCACTTCGACCACCACTACGACGACCAGTGTCGCGCCGACGACGACACTGCCTGAAGTGACTCCTTTGTTGGCTCCGCTGGTGGCAGTTGGTCGCAGCGATGGACCTGAAACTGCGCGCATTCAAGAGCGCTTGCTCGAACTTGGATTCTGGTTGCAGTTAGTCGATGGTGACTTCGGTGGTACAACCAAACAAGCAGTCATGGCCTTTCAAAAATATGTCGGGCTTGAACCGACCGCAAAGGTTGATCAGGCAACAGCAGATGCATTGACGCTTGCGACAACTCGTGCTGTCGGTCAGTCGAACGAGCCTGGGACTTTGGTTGAAGTTGACAAGGACAAACAAGTTCTCTTCATCATGAACTCGGGAAAACTTTTGTGGGCGCTTAACATTTCAACGGGCAGTGGACAGTATTTCTTAGAGACGAATCAAAAAGATTTAGTGACGTGGGAAACCGGGCGCTCATTAACCCCCTCAGGCCGTTACAAGATTGATCGTGAAAAGCCCGACGGCTGGTGGGATGGAGACTTGGGTCGGATCTATCGACCAAAGTATTTCAGGGGTGGCATCGCGATTCATGGTTCGATGAGTATTCCGAATTATCCAGCGTCGCATGGATGTGTGCGGGTCAGCACTGCGGCGATGGACATGATTTGGGCTTCGGGTTTGTTGCCGAAGAAAACTCCGGTGTGGGTGTACGGAAATGACATTGAGGCAGAAGGTGAACCTCCGGTTATTCCGACGACAACTACAACGACAACGACAACGACTACGGTGCCACCGCTACCGGTTGATCCAAACCTGACAACGACGATCGTTCCCTCCTGAACTGTTTCAGCGAGGGGAAAGCAATAAGTCTTCGATGCGCGTGAGAGCGCCCCAGTTATTGATTAATTGCGCGGCGGTCGTTGGGCAGACCTCGCCGTCGGATTTCTGAATGACGGCAATGTCGTAGCCGAGGTTTTCAACCCATAACAAAGCTTCGCGAGGCTCAATTCCAGAGACACGTTGAATCATTTCGCAGCTAAATTCCATAATGATCGAAGGTCGTTCTCGGTGAAGAGTATTGAGACCTGATCGTAAGACTGATACTTCTGCACCTTCAACGTCAATTTTGATCAGTTTTGTATTGCTTGGGGCAATGTCATCAAGGCGACGAATCGGGACGATGAAGCCAAAGCCATTGGCGATCGTCGCGTTTTCGCTAGCCATCAATCCACCATTTGAGCCGATGTGGGTACTGAACCAGGCCCACTCACCAGAGTCAGAGAGTGCGCTCGGGATCAACGTGATGTTGTGCAGATTGTTCTTTTCGGCAGTAAGCAGTAACAGTCGGCAATTCTCAGTATTTGGTTCGACGGCGACGACGTGTCCATAGGGTCCAACGATGCGTGCTGCATCCGCAACATGGACACCGATGTTGGCACCAACATCAATAAATGTGTCACCCGGTTGAAGAAGTTGATGTAAGACCCGTGAGACGTGTGGTTCATATCCCGAGGCCACCTGCGGCGAAACTGAACCCTCTGCTGTGTCGACCGCGATCTGCAATCCATTGATTTCGTGCCAGGCAATATCATGTGGGCCAAATCGAGCCACGATACGACTAGGGAGAATCTGTTGGTCGGTGTGCAAAATGAGCGAACGCAGTGGGTCTTTGCCAGACTTGATGGCTTGATTTGCCAGGTGATGAAGAACGTGGTTCTTCTCGGGAGTTACTTCGCCAAAGACCAACGAAATCATTTCGTCAATGGATGATGACGTACTTTGTTTGCGTTTGAACACAGGAGTAACAGTACTCTTCGACCGGCTTTGCGCTTGAAGATTTACCCACACGCGTTATTGGGGCATTATCACTTGGCAGACTGGCAGGGTGAATAAAATTTCTCAACCTTCGCTAAGCGTTCGTTTATTGGCCGAAGGCGTTGGCACGGCCTTTTTAGTGGCGGTCGTTGTTGGCTCGGGCATCATGGCGCAACGCCTTTCGCCCAACGATGTCGGTTTGCAATTACTTGAAAATGCTGCGGCGACAACCGGTGGACTGATCGCTTTGATCTTGGCCTTGGGGCCAGTTTCGGGAGCGCACTTCAACCCAGTCGTTTCCCTGGTCACACGATTGTTTGGTGGGCTGTCAAATCGCGAATTGGTGTTGTACTCGATCGTGCAGATCATTGGTGGATGTGTGGGCGCAATGATTGCGAACATCATGTTTGAACTTGATGCGGTGAATTGGTCAATGAAAGATCGGTCGTCGGGGGCTTTGTGGTTCTCTGAGGTGATTGCCACGATTGGGCTTATTTTGGTGATTTTTTGCATCGTACGCAGTGGTCGTGCCTCGGCAGTTCCTTATGCCGTAGGCGTTTGGATTGGGGGAGCGTATTGGTTTACATCGTCCACCAGTTTTGCGAATCCGGCCGTTGACTTTGCGCGCTCGATGTCGGACACCTTTGCCGGAATTAAACCATCATCAATTCCAGGGTTTTTGATTGCACAGTTCGTCGGCGGAGTCATTGCCTTCTTTTTGGTGAAGACGTTGTATCCAGTCGCCAAGGAAGAAAACTGACGTCAACACCAATCATTGAAACTTTGATCTATAGCTTTCCGTCAACTACCAATTGAATGGCCCGACGACAGGTGCGATTGAAAGCATCAACTGCCATGAACAAATGCTCGTCCGACGTGTCTTCTTCTTTGGTGTGGCTGAGTCCAGCGATTGACGATGAGAAAATCATGACGGTCGGAATACTGCGGGCCATTTCGCTGGCATCGTGGAGCGCGCCACTTGGCAATTCAACATCGTGACCTTCTACTTCGCGAACACTCACACGCGCTGCTTCGAGGAGTTCGGGATGAAATGGCATTGGGGGAATGCGGAAGATGTGCTCAAATTCAACAGTGCAACCTTCGGCCTCGGCGGCGGCATGGGCAGCGGCAATACTTTCGGAATACATGGCTGCTAATTCGGCGGCATCAATGTGGCGCATATCAAGGGTGATTGTGGTTTCGCCGGCCACTGCAGTCACGACGCCTGGCTTGCAGGCCACTGCGCCAACTGTTGTAACGCCGTCGTGGCCTTCTCCGATGTCGGCCACTGCTAAAGCGAATCGAGCAGCTGCTCGAAAACTGTCGCGACGCATGGGCATTGGCATCGTTCCGGCGTGGGCGGCTTGACCCTTAAAAATGAGTCGCTCACGTTCAATACCTTTGGTTCCGGTGACTGTGCAGATGCCCAAATTCATTGATTCCAGAATCGGTCCCTGTTCAATGTGGACTTCGACGTAAGCCTTGGCATCAGCAACGCGGGTTTGGGCGCCGTCCATATTGTCGATATGAACGCCATGTTGCGGTAGGACATCAATCAGCTTGTTGCCTTCTTTATCGGAGAGTCCGCGCATGATGTCAATATCAACTGTGCCCATGACTGCCGCTGAACCAAAGAGTGAACGGCTAAAACGAGCGCCTTCTTCATCGGCCCAATCAACGAGGGCGACGGTAATCGGAGGAGTGCCTTCGGCGGCGAGCGAGCGCAGTAATTCGAGGCCCGCCATAACGCCAAGTGCTCCGTCAAGCCATCCGCCTTTGGGCACGCTGTCAAGATGGCTGCCCACGATGAGTGTGTCGGGTGAATCGCCACGTAGATAAGCCCAAAGATTGCCCGCTTCGTCGACCTCAATCTCAACGGGAAGGCCCGAGAGTTCTTCTCGGAGCAGATTGCGAGCATTGACCCATTCAGGGGTCCAGCAGAGGCGGCGGGAGCCGTCTGGGCCTCCGGTGCGGGACGCCAATTCGCGTAAGTCGGCGACAACTCGCTCAGGGCTAAAGGTTCCGGTGTCAATTGTGGTGTTACTCGACATGCCATAACGGTACCGTGGCAGCCGTGACTGATCACATTCTTATCAATGGGCTTCGGGTCGTCAGCGTGATTGGCGTTCTTGATCACGAGCGTGAGTCGGCCCAACCGCTGCAAATTGATGCCGATATTCATGTTGATTTACGAGAAGCTGGGCAAAGTGACGATCTCACTCAGACGGTCCACTATGGCGAAGTATGTATGCAACTCGCGGCAGTCGCGCGCGCCACATCTGATCAATTACTTGAACGCTTGGCTCAGCGTATGGCCGATGTTGTGTTGTCATTTCCGCATGTTTTGGCAGTTGACCTGACTCTGACCAAACTTCGACCGCCAGTACCCGAAGACGTGCAGTCATCAGCCGTGCGAATTCATCGGGTTCGTCAACAAACAACAACACGAACCATGCATGAAGCAATCGTTGCATTGGGGAGCAACTTGGGTGATCGCGCTGAATTATTGAAGTTTGCTCTTGAGCGCCTTGGTACAAGCGTTGTGCGCCAGTCGCAGGTTTTTGAAACTGATCCCGTTGGTGGACCTGACAATCAGGGTGCATATCTCAATATGGTTGCGGTGATTGAAACCGAACTTGATCCGTATGCGCTCATGCGGTGGTTGCACCGTATTGAAGCCGATGCTGGTCGTGTGCGAGAAATCCATTGGGGTCCGCGCACACTTGATTTAGATTTGCTGTTCTTTGATGACGTGTCGATAGACGGCGGCGGTTTACAGGTTCCGCATCCGCGATATGCCGAACGACGTTTTGTTTTGGCGCCGCTCAGCGAAGTTGCCCCAAATCGTTGTCCCGAGAACTGGGAAGCAGAACTTCCCGCCGACGCAGTGCACCCACGCGGCGCACTGCACGACCTTGGCTAATTTGCTACTTGGTGGTTGTTAGCAGACGGCGGTGTTGTTTTGTTCGGGGAGTGTGGCGATGTTGTTGCATTGGTATTGGGGTTGGGGTTGGTTGCCCCATCCGTTGATGTCGATGATGATGTTGGTGGGTTGGTTTGAGTGGACGCATATTTCGCCGTCGGCAGAGACTTGGGTGGTGACTGATGCGGCGATGGTTTGGCCGGTGGTGTAGTTGAGGTGTGATGCCAGTGGCAGTGTTCCACAGGGGTACACCGTGATGAAGCCGGTGTCACTGGGGTTTGTGGCGGTCACGGTGAGTTGAACAGTTCCGATTCCGTCGTCGGGTAGGCCAGCGACATTATTGAGTGGTAAGCGAAGTTCGTCGGTGGCCCCATACTTTTTCTGGGTCACAGATATTGCGCCTTGTGGTGATGCCGATCGGGTGTCAACGAGTCGGGTTGGGCCGACTGGGGTGATTCCTGATCCTTGAACGAACCAGCCGAAAGTGTCAGCGATGAGGTTGGTTGGTGACGATGAGTAGATACAGATTTCTCCGTCGGCTGATACTGGTGATGTCACTGAAGCCGAAATCGTTTGATCAGCAACAAAGTTGAGGTGTGATGCCAGTGGGCGGGTGCCGCACGGGTACACGGTGATGAATCCTTCGGTTTCTGGTTCGGTGACGGTGACGTTGAGTGACACTGAACTCATGCGTGCGCCAGGTAGCCCGGCTGCTCCGGCGACTTTGACGCGCAGTTCGGAGTCTGTTCCAATTTTCTTTTTCACGACCGTGATTGCTCCTTGGGGAGACCGTGCTCGAGTGTCGACGAGTCGTTGAGGTGTTAGTGGTGCGTATCCGGCGTTGATTGCTGACCAACTATTGATGTCAGCGATGAGGTTGGTTTGTGCGGATGAGTAGACACAGATTTCACCGGTTGGTGACACAGCGGTCGTGACTGACGTTGACACTGTTTGATCGGCGACGTAGTTCATGTTTGATGCCAGTGGGCGGGTGCCACATGGGTACACCGTGATGTATCCGGTGTCATCGGGTTCGGTTGCGGTGAGGTTGATCGTGGCTGCACCGATGCCGTATTCGGGAAGACCTGACATGCCAGAGACTTTGACGCGTAGTTCTTTTGATCCACCGTAGGTTGTTTTGTCAACAACGATTGTGCCTTGGGGTGAACCAACTCGAGTGTCAAACAAACGTGACGGCGTCACACCATTCACAGAAACAGGCTTTGCTGAATTGAGTCGCACTAAGAATTGGCTTTGCACACTCGCGGAATTGTTGATTTGAAAGCCATGGATCAGGATTTGTCCGTTCGGCTGAATCAAAACATTGCTGCCGAACGTCCCTCGAATTAGGTCGAATAAGACGACGCCATCTTCACCAAAGCTGAAGTCGAGGGTCCCGTCTTCAAGAAATCGGATGACTGCCAGGGTACTATTCTCTGGATAGTTGGTATTCGCAGTGACGGCGCCTGCTGCGACCAGTTTGCCGTCGGGTTGCAGGGCCAACCCGAATAACTGCCAACTTTCGTTATCGTCGCCGATTTTGACGATTCCATTTTCACCAAAGGTTGAATCAAGTATTCCGTCGGCGGTCACGCGCAACAATTCGGTGTGAAAGATCGGGGGTGCATCAGCATCTACAGGCATCACAACAAATCGACCCGTTACGATTTTGTTGTCAGGTTGCATTACAGCTTGTTGTAAGCCTAAAGAATAAGCCGCAAACGGCAAATCCAAAAACCCGTTGGTACCGTAATTGATGTCAAGAGCACCGTCAGTTTCTAGGCGGAAAAGATATGCAGAGTGACCTTCTTCTTCACTTCCAAAGCGGCTTCCGAACAGAACTAAACGTCCATCCGGCTGTTGAAAGATCTTATGGATCCACTGAGCTGGTGTGAGCAGGTCAATCCCAATACGGATTCCTTCATCGGCAAAACTTTGGTCAAGCTCGCCATCAGCCAAAAATCTCATGACAAAATCCCGCGACGATCCCAGTTCTATATCCAGCGTAGCAAATTTTCCAGCGATCACAATCTTGCCATCGTGTTGAACGATGACTTGAGTTGCGTAACCTTCGACTAAGGAAGGTAATTCATAACTGATGACACCGTGGTCACCAAACGAGGTATCTAAAGTTCCATTTACGAGAAGCCGGAGAACAAATGGTGACGCCGGCGTTTCAAAAAGTCCGGGTGCGACTTGGGCATCTACGTTTGATTCGACGAGGGGGTCATTGAGCGGTGAACTGTCGTAACTCCCTCCGGCCACAAGAATCTTCCCGTCAGGTTGCAGTGCCATTGAGGTCACAACAGTATTTCTCCCGTCACCAATTTCAAGAGATGCCAAGCCATCAACTCCAAAAGTGGTGTCAGTTGAACCATCGAAATTTTGACGCTGAATCGAACTTTGAAAAATCGGTTGGGCCGAGAGTGGTGCCGTGAGAATCTTTCCGTCACTCTGCTGGACAGTGGGCAAGCCGAGGAAGAACACCAGTTGGGCAACAGTACTACCTAGGTCAACGAATCCATCGACGCCGTCGTTATCGTTGCTGCCGAAGGTGTGGTCGAGTTCGCCGTCTTGACCTTCTGGCACAATTGGTGGGGTGGGTTGGGGCGATGGCGTCGGCAAAGCTGCGGCCGAAGTACTTAGGGACAGAACTGCAACGCCGAGGAGTCCGGCGACAGCACTGAGACGGCAGAGAGAAGTGATTTTCAACATGTTCATACAGTACGGCAATTGCCTGGATCAAAGACAATTGTGAGTGGAGTCGGATCAAAGCTTAGAAAGTGAGCGATCTTTCAACACGACGAATTTTCTCGGGGTAGTGGCCGCGACCGTATTCGGGTTGTTGGCGCAAAACGATCTCAAGAAGTTCGTCGTGTTGAGCCGTTTCTTTCCAGGGCAAGGCGATGTATAGCGGAAGATTGAAAATTCGTAGACGATCAAGGTTGGAGTACACGCGCTTTTGGTAGATGTAACGCTCTTCCCATGGCCAATTCGACGGAGCAAAGCCAGTACCCGGGTCAAGGATGCAGAGATGTCGTAATCCAAATCGATCGGCAACTTTGAGTTGTTCAGTAAAGAAGTCGAGCATGACCTGAATTGGGTCAGCCTTCACGAGTTCCATTTCGCGCGGATTTGGTCCTGACAAAAATGGCAACACAATCGGTGCCTGAAAATCGGCAGCCACTTGCCACATCTCATCGTTTTGCATTCCATCGGCAGCATTGATGACGGTTGCCCCATGTTCGAGCGCAAGACGCGTGACCTGCGGTTTCCACGAATCAATACTGAGCGGTACCTTGAACTGAGCCAAGGTTTCGACGATCTCTCTGAGGCGGTCCCACTCTTCTTGCCAGGGGATCACTGAAGCGTTATCAGTTGAGCCCTGGCCGCCGAGGTCAATGCCGTCACACCCGTGATTCAGGAGATATTCACCTCTCTGCCTCGCAGAAGTGGCGTCAGTTGCGATTGAATCAAGGTTTAATGAGTCAGGTGAAGCGTTCACCACGCCGTACAAGAACATGTTCCGCAGGCTACGGGATGGAGTTGACATGAGCGCAGTCAAAACATTCGATCCAGCGGGATGGGACTTGGCTTACGCTTTGAGTGTGAAGGGAAACCGCACCATTTCGGTGTGCATTCCTTGTCGTAACGAAGCTCAGACGGTTGGTGACCTCATTCGAATGATTGAACCGACTCTCGTTGGCACATTGGTCGATGAATTGATTGTGCTCGACGATGACTCAACCGACGGTACCGATGAAATTGCGGCTGAGGCCGGAGCAACGGTAGTGCCAGTTGATTTTGTGCACTTCTTTCACGGAGCCGCACGCGGAAAAGGAAACGCACTATGGGCCAGCTTGTTGGCGAGTGCTGGCGACATCGTGGTATGGATTGACGGAGATATCACGAGTTTCACGACCGACTGGATTGTTCGGTTAGTGGTTCCATTGCTCATTGACGATGAACTTGGACTAGTGAAAGCCAATTACGAACGGCCGTCGCACTTAGGTGGTGGCGGAAGAACTACCGAACTTGTCGCGCGACCTTTGTTGTCGATGTACTTTCCAGACATTGCCGATTTGCAACAGCCTCTTGCCGGTGAGTTCGCTGGACGACGCACCATGCTTGAAGCCATTCCTTTCGCAACAGGTTGGGGCGTTGAGATCGGCATGTTGATCGACATGGCTGAGAAGTTTGGCATTCAGAGCCTTGGTCAGGTTGATCTAGGTGTGCGTTTGCATCGGCATCACAAGTTAGAAACTTTGGCGATTCAAGCCGCTGAGGTCGCTGCGACATTGCTCTTACGTACTCCGTGCCCGCCAGACTTTGCCGAAGACGTGCCCATGTTGCATCGTAAAGAACTCGGTCCTCTGCAACTCAATATCGGCGAGCGACCACCAGTGAATTCGCTACCGAAAATGGCTCAGTTGCCTCATTCAGATAGCAAGTAGCGCAAGAAGACGAAACCCGAGTCGTGGCAGACATGTGCAAGCGTCCACGAATCATGGTTGAACCATTCACCTTCGAAAATTCGTGGGGTTGTGCCACCGACAAACATCGGAGCGATCGTGAGACAAATCTCGTCAATCAAATTTGCCTGCAACATTTGATTGTTCAGATTTGAGCCACCTTCAAGAACACAGATGTTTCCTGAAAGGTTGTACACGATGTTTTGTACATCACCCGTGACGATCTGGGTATTGCCGGCATCAAGTAGCGCCTGAGTATTTGTTCCCAAATCGCCGGAGTTGGAGAGTACGACGAGTTTCTGGTGCGCGGGGAGCGGTGAGTACGAATCTTGGCGAATGGTTTGGGCTCCGACGAGAACGCAGTCAGCCGAGCGATGAAGATGGAGGAAGACTTCGCGGTCGGCGGGTCCGCCCAACTTTGCCGAGTTGCCGTCAATTGTGGTGGCGCCGTCGGCGGTGCTGATCATCGACAGCACAACCCAAGGTCGGTCCCCACCATGATCACGGCGGCGGGTGCGATGGGCACCGTCGTAGGCCGCGGCGACCGAAATCTCTTGGGGTCGCGGAAAGAGCATCTGCACGCCCTCTGTCTAGCGGTATTTCTGCCCAATAATTGGCAAAATTTCACAGGGCAGAGTTTCTGACACCCCGTCAGAAGGGGGGTAGGGTGGCGACATGTATCTCGCCGAAACACCCGAACAGCAGGCACTTCGTAAAGAACTCCGTGAGTATTTCGCAGCCATGCTGACACCTGAAGTGCGCGCCGAATTGGGCGAATCTGGTGAGGGAAGGCCATTGTTTCGTGAACTCGTGCGCAAACTAGGTGCCGACGGTTGGCTCGGACTTGGTTGGCCCAAAGAGTTCGGCGGTCAGGGTCGTCCAGCTACCGATCAGTTCATCATGTTTGACGAAATTCAACGCGCCCACGCTCCGTTCCCGTTCGTCACGGTGAACACTGTTGGCCCGGCCATCATGGCTCACGGAACTCAAGCTCAAAAAGATCAGTACCTCACCGGAATTCTTCAGGGCGAAATCAACTTTGCGATCGGTTACACCGAACCTGAGGCTGGCACCGACTTGGCCGCTTTGCGTTGTTCAGCTGTGCTCGATGGCGATGAATGGGTCATCAACGGCAACAAGGTCTACACCTCGGGTGCCAATCAATCCGACTATGTCTGGCTGGCTTGCCGTACCGACACCGAAGCTCCGAAGCACCAAGGCATCACGTTGATTATTGTTCCGACCAACACGCCAGGCTTCGAATGGACTCCGATCGTGACTGTTGGCGGCGTGATGACAACCGCGACGTACTACAACGATGTGCGCGTTCCGAAAGAAAATGTCATCGGCGAAATCAACGGTGGCTGGAAGCTCATCACGATGCAGCTCAATCACGAGCGCGTTGGTTTGGCAGCACTCTCGGGCTTGACCGAGCGTTTGCTTGATGACGTCACCACGTGGTGTCGCGTGACCCCAAGCGGAACTGGCAACGATCAAAAGATGATCGATGTTCCGTGGGTTCAGGCCGATCTCGCGAAGAGTCATGCACTTCTTGATGCCATTCGATTGATGACCTGGAAGTTGGCCAAAGCTGTGTCGGACAACACGCTCGGACCGGCCGAAGCATCTGGTGTCAAAGTCTTCGGTACTGAGAAGGCTGTTGAGGTCTATCGAATTCTGCAAGGAATTCTTGGCCCGGTATCGCACCTACGAGAAGGATCTGAAGGCGCAGTCATCCATGGTGAAGTAGAACGTGCTGCTCGCGCTGCACAGATCAACACCTTTGGTGGCGGCGTGAATGAGATTCAGCGCGAATTGGTGGCAACGGCCGGTTTAGGACTCGTGCGCTCAACTCGATAAATGTGATTCAGCTGATGCGTTGAATGATGGTGGCTGTGGAAACAGCGCCACCGCAACACATGGTGATCAATGCGAATTCTTTGTCGGTGCGCTCAAGTTCATGCAGAGCAGTCGTGATGAGACGGCTACCGGTTGAACCAACCGGGTGACCAAGAGCGATAGCTCCACCGTTTACATTGACCTTTGACATCAAATCGTCGCGGCTGACGCCGTGAACTTGCGCCCAACTGAGAACCACGCTGGCGAATGCTTCGTTGATTTCGACGATGTCAATATCTTTCATTGTCATACCAGCATCTTTGAGAACTTTCTCAGTTGATTGAACCGGACCATCTAGATGGTAAAATGGCTCGGCGCCGACGAGACACTGCGAGACAATGCGAGCACGGGCTTTGAGACCTTCGCCTTTGGCGCGATCTGCATCCATCCACAGTACGGCGGCAGCACCATCGCTGATTTGACTGCTGTTTCCAGCGGTGTGGCGTCCGCCAGGCATCACGGGGTTCAGGCTCGCCAACTTCTCAGCGGTTGTTTCACGCAGTCCACCATCGCGAGTTACGACGGTTGTGTTGCCCTCTGAATCGGTGACTTCGATCGGAATGATCTCGCGCTCAAAGCGACCTTCTGCGGTGGCGTGGATGGCTTTTTGTTGCGAAATGAGACCTAGGTAATCGACATCTTCGCGGGTAATCCCACGACGGTCGGCGATGCGCTCGGCAGCACCAAATTGGTCGGGCATATCAAGAGCGAAATCGCCAGGCTTTGAACTGCCGTTGACAAAAGTGACATCTGCGCCTTCACCGAGTCGGGGCACGTTGGCACCGAGCCACACTTTGCTCATGTGTTCAACGCCGCAAGCCATGCCCGAGTCGATGACGCCGGCATGAATCATGTTGTGAATCATGTGGTTGGCTTGCTGGCTTGAACCGCACTGACAATCAATTGTTGTCGCGGCAACTTGCCAGGGGAGTCCTTCATTGAGCCAAGCGGTGCGCGACACGTTGCTGGCCTGCTCGCCGGCTTGAGTGACACAGCCACCGATGATTTGGCCAAGTGAAATTGGGTCAAGACCAGCGCGCTGCAATACTCCGTTTTGTACGGCGCCGAGCAACTTGACGGCGTGGAGATCAGCGAAAGCGCCATTGCGCTTACCGATTGCTGAACGACCAGCTTCGATGATGACGGGATTGGCCATGATGGGACTCCTTGTATTGAAATTTGATGAAGGTATTTAGCGTGCTTGAAGATGTAGGGGAAGAGTTTTGATGCCGTGAATGAAACTTGAGCGCAATTTGCGAACTTCGCCGGTGAGTTCAATGCGATCAATGCGCTTGGCCATCTCTTCAAACAAGATACGCATTTCAAGGCGAGCCAAGTTTGCGCCGAGGCAGAAGTGAGGACCACCGCCACCAAAAGTGACGTGAGGATTTGGATTGCGCGTGATATCGAACTTGAACGGATCCTTGAACACCGAATCGTCACGGTTGGCCGACGGGTAAAGCATGGCGACTGCTTCGCCTTCTTTGATCTGCACACCGTGTAATTCAACATCGCACACTGCGGTTCGGCGGAAGTTGTTGACGGGCGTTCCCCAACGAAGAATTTCCTCAACGGCAGTTGTGACCAAACTCGGATCGTTCTTCAACAGGTCCCACTGATCGGGGTTTTCAATCATGGCAAGAACACCGTGACTGATTCCGTTACGGGTGGTCTCGTTGCCAGCAACTGCGAGCAACAACATGAACAGGTCGAATTCGTGTTCGGTTAGCACGTCGCCATCATGTTCGCTGATGAGCGTCGTGATGATGTCGTCTTTGGGTTCAAGTTTGCGTTGTGCGGCGATTTCATTCGAGTACATGTACAACTCAGCGGCCGCAATTTGGGCGTCTTCTGGTGAACCAGCAAAATCGGGGTCGGTGGTGCCGATCATTGTGTTTGACCAGTGAAAAACCTTACGACGGTCTTCAACGGGAATTCCGACAAGTTCGGCAATCGCGATGAGGGGGAGTTCGGCCGACACCTTGTCGACGAAATCAAGAGTTTTCTCTTGTAAGGCTTCGTCAATGAGTTGAATCGCCACTTCGCGGAAGTGTGTTTCAAGCATACGCATTGCCTTAGGCGTGAATCCGCGGTTGACCAAACTCTTCAAGCGGGTGTGTTCGGGAGGATCGAGGTCAATCATCAAGCGGGCAAGGTCAAGATCGGGACGATCTTGATTCATTAACGAGCCTTTGGCCGCCGAAGAATAGGTCTGAAACTTGCGGCTCACTTCAACGATGTCCGCATGACGAGTGAGTGCCCAAAACCATTCGGGGTAACCCTGTTCGATGCCACGATGGCGCGCAATTGGAGCTTCATTGCGTAGGCGAGTGAGTAACTCGTGAGGCGGACCGTTGCGGTACACCTCATTGGAAATGACATCAAGTGAGTCGAAGCTCAAATCCGAATTGGTGTCTTGGCTCATCGGTCTACCCCCAGAATTAGCCCGCTTGTGGGCACACCCGTGCCAGCAGTCACGAGAACGTTTTCAACCTTATCTACCTGATTGACACTTGTGCCACGGACCTGTCGAACTGCCTCGGCGATGCCGTTCATACCGTGGATATACGCCTCGCCAAGCTGTCCGCCATGCGTGTTGATGGGAAGTTGACCACCAATTTCAAGTGCGCCATCTTTGATGAATTCCTTGGCCTCACCGCGGCCGCAAAAGCCAAACTCTTCAAGTTGCATCAACACGTATGGCGTGAAGTGGTCGTACAAAATTGCCGTCTGGATATCGGAGGGCGTGAGCCCCGAAGATGTCCATAGTTCGTCGGCGACAACTTTCATTTCGGGAAGCTGCGCAATGTCGTCACGGAAGAACGAAGTCATGGTCCATTGATCGACGCCTGCACCCTGTGCACCAGCAACGATTAATGCCGGAGTGTTTGGCAAATCACGAGCGCGTTCGGCGCTTGTGACAACGAGTGCTTGCCCGCCGTCGCTTTCTTGACAGCAGTCGAGCAAGTGCAAAGGATCAACGATCCAACGGCTGGCTTGGTGATCTTCAAGTGTGATGGGATCGTTATAGAACCAAGCGGCGGGGTTGTTAGCGGCATGGCGTCGACCGGCGACGGCAACGCGACCAAAGTCAGCTGATGTTGCGCCGTAGAGGTGCATGTAACGGCGTGCCACCATGGCCACCCAACTTGCGGGAGTGAGTTGGCCTGCAGGTGTTGTCCATGAGAATTGGGCGCGTTCGGCGGTTGCTGCATTCGGAAGGTCTTGAACTCCGGCACCAAATCGTCGACCACTGCGTTCGTTGAAGGCGCGGTAGCACACCACTGCGTCGGCGACTCCGGTGGCTACAGCCATAGCGGCCATCACGATGGTTCCACACGCGGCACCACCGCCGTAATGCACGCGACTGAAATGACGCAAACTACCGATGCCAACATGGCGCGCTATTTCAACATCAGGGTTGTTATCGGTTGAATACGTCACCATTCCATCAATATCTGAAGGCTTGAGACCAGCATCGGCGATCGCGGCAGCGACAGCTTCGCTTGCCAAACTCATTTCGCTGCGACCAGATTCTTTGGAAAACTCTGTTGCTCCGATGCCAACAATCGAGGCCTTGCCGCCGAGTTGATTGCCAGGACGATTGATGCTCATGGCAGAACCACCTCGACAGTTGCATTCATGTGATCGCCCATTGAGTTCGAACCTTTGACTGCAACAGTGACGACTTTGTTGGCGTCATCTTTCCCGGTCACTGAGCCAGTAATCACCATCGTGTCGCCGGGGTAGTTCGGCGCACCTAAACGTACTTTGACCGACCGAATAAACGAGTTAGGTCCAGTCCAGTCGGTAACAAAACGTCCGACAAAGGCGTTTGATGTCAAGATATTCATGATGATGTCCTTTGAGCCACGCTCGGCGGCAATTGAAGGATCATGATGAACGACTTGATAGTCACGAGTGGCGATTGCGGTTGACACGATCAACGTTCGAGTAATCGGTAGGTCAAAAGGCGTTAACTCGTCACCGACAGTGACGTCAGCGAAGGATCGAGTGGCGGGAAGCGTGGTCATGTGAGACTCGTTTCAGGTTCGGGCAATTAAATTGCCGAGTCGAGCGAGGTGCGAACTCGCAGATCCAAGAACACTTGCTAACTGAATGCCCCACAAGAAATAGCGGTGCACGGGGTAATCAACATCGGCGCCGATTCCGCCGTGAAGGTGTTGGGCTGCGGTTACAACTTGCTGTGCACCTTCGCTAGCCCAATAGGCAGCGACTGCGACATCGCGGCGCGCATCAAAGCCTTCGGCGAGACGCCACGCAGCATTCAGTGCCGTCACTCGCATCGCCTCAGTTGTGATGTATCCATCAGCTGCACGTTGGGTTGTTGCCTGGAACGCGGCGAGTGGCTTTCCAAATTGACGGCGTGACGACAGGTGCGTGGAAACATACGCCAGCGAACCTTCGGCGACACCGACTTGAATCGCGGCAAGCGCGGTCAGTGAATGTTCAAAAACCGAGCGCAGTGCTTCGCGATTATCAATATCAGTTCCGTGACCAAGAATGTCGGTCAGAGAAATGGTGCAATCAAACGTTAAGTGGGCTTGTGGTTCGTGGTTTGTTGTCTTCACCTCAGTTTTTGAAACACCGCTCGATGAAAGATCAACAATTGCTACTCCGACGTCATTGCCGGAGGTGCCGGCAAACGTGATGGGCACCAAGACGAAATGTGCGTGCTGAGCAAACGGAACGGCGGGTTTGTAACCCTGCAACTTCACGGAGTCGCCGCTGATAGTGGCAGTCACTGTGGGTCGCATGACGTCATTAGCACCAGACTCGGCCAAAGCGATAGTCACAAGGGTTTCGCCAGTTGCGATTGCGGGAAGTAGTCGGCTTTGTTGTTCGGGTGAACCGAAATCGGTCAGAGCCAACGCGCTGACACCGGTTGTCCATAACGGAACTGGGGCGACGTAGCGTCCTTGACCCATCAGTGCTAGTGACAACTCAACGCCACCAAAGCCGCTTCCACCAAACTCTTCGGGGACGCACAAGGCCTGAATTCCACTGTTGGCGAGTTGCTGCCACATATCGCGATCAAAGCCATCACCCTTTTCGGCAACTTTGACTCGCTCGACAGTTGACTGACCTTCAAAAATTTGGAGAGCGAGATCTTTAATGACCTGTTGTTCTTCGGAAAGATCGAAATTCATGAGGTGGCTCCGGTGTTGCTAGTCGAATCGAGAATGGCGAAAGGAAGTTTCATATCGGGGTCAGTGGCGCGGATCTCGATACGAACGCGGGCACCAACAACAAGAGCATCAAGGTCAGTGTCTGCAGAGTTCATGATCATGCGCACTTTGTTGTTGCCAGGCTTGCCTGAATGAGAGATCGATGGATCAATGTCAACAAGCAACACGGGGAGCGGGTAATCAAAACTTGGAACCTGCGGGTAATGCGCAATCACAAAACTATGAATGGTTCCCGATAGTGGCAGCTCAACTTTGTCCCACTTCAAAGAATGACAGGTGGGGCACATTGGTCCAGTAGGAAAGCGCACTTCGCCACATTCGGCACAAGCTTGCGAATACAAGACACCATCATTGAGGCCGTCGAAGTACCACTGGTTGTCGTGAGTCGTTGCGGGGCGTGGACGAAGTGCCTTGGGCTTGGCCGTCGGAGCCTTTGCTTTGGGTTGGAAACGGAAAATGCGAAAGAGCATTGATCCAATGAGTTCGTTTTGTGCGTCGTAATAATCTTGGCGAGTGCTCACGAAATGACCAGTACCTAGGCCAGTCGTTTTTTCATCACTGATCGAGTCGATGACTGTGCGCATCGTGAGTTGATCTCCGGGCTGAAGATAACGCACATACGTCTGCTCGCTGTTTGTTCCAACAACGCTGGTGAAACCCCGTGAGAACAACAGTTGATTCATTTTTTCGTATGGGCCCTCGCCAGTGCGTGCTGGTCCATCAATGCCGTTCATGACCCACGCTTGCAACATGGTGGGAGGAGCAACGATGCCACCATGAATTGATTGCTTGGCTAGTTCAGCGTTTGAATAGATGGGGTTTTTATCGCCAACCGCTTCGACGAGGTGTCGAATCATAGGGGCATTGATTTCGTCAGGTGCTGGAGTCGGTGCGCCGATTTCAAGACCTACATAAGTTTGCAGTTCGCTAAAGAATGCAGCCTTCGCTTCGGGCGTTGCGTCAACGATGATGTCAGAAGTTGTGTTGCTCATAATGATTCTCTTTTTGATTCTCTTTCATCCAACTTTGTTCGACACACGCCACGGCATGTCTTTGTCAAGTTGAGGTTCGCGAGGCAAGCCAAGTCCACGCTCGGCAATGATGTTGTGTTGAATTTCGTCGGTGCCGCCACCAATGCGAATGGCAAATTGACCTAGTAAGTGCTGACCCCATTGATTGTCTTCGGGAGCATCATCGGCCCAGAGCATTGCGCCAGCCCCAAGAATTTCGGTAGCTAGTTCGGCGGTGAGTCGCCAATGGTTGGCATAGGCCAACTTGAGCGTGAGTGCTTCAGGCCCGGGCATGCGCATTTGACTCATTGCTGTGCGCATGCGGAAACCCATGTAGCGAAGTGTTTCGGCGCGAGCGTGCGCTTGCGCAAGTCCTTGGCGAATATTCAGATCGCTTGATAGTCCGCGTTGCTTGGCGAGTTGGATGAGCTGGTCAACTGACCAAGTTCCGCCTGAACCAATGTGGCTGCGTTCGTTCATCAACGTGGTCTGAGCACCCTTCCAGCCAGCGTTGATTTCGCCGATGATGTTCGTATGTGGAATACGTACGTCAGTGAGGAAGGTTTCGTTGAAGTGTTGAACGCCAGTGATCTGGGTGATGGGGCGAACATCAATGCCTGGACTCTTCATGTCCAAGATGAAGTACGTGATTCCGGCATGCTTCGGCAAATCAACATCGGTGCGAGCGAGCAAAATTGCGTAATCGGCAAACTGGCCAAAGCTGGTCCACACTTTTTGCCCGTTGACAATCCAGTCGTCGCCATCGCGCACTGCACGAGTCCCGAGTGAAGCCAAGTCGCTGCCCGAACCAGGTTCGCTGAAGAGCTGGCACCAGACTTCTTCGCCCTTCAAGATGGGGGCGAGGTGATGTTGTTGTTGTTCGGGTGTTCCGTGGGCGATGAGTGTTGGTCCAACCATGCCGATCGACACTGCGAAGGCGCCGGTTGCAACGTCAAACTGCGACATCTCTTCGGCGAAGATTGCCGACTGAATGGCGCTCGCTCCACGTCCGCCGTATTGCTTGGGCCAGGTAATGCCAGCCCAGTTGTTGTCGTACAACACGCGCTGCCAATCGCGGCACGCTTGCATGTGTCCAGCGAGGTCGCGGGTGTGGTCAGCAGACTTGCCCTCGTGTGAATCACGGTGGTGGGCATGAGCCTCAAGCCAAGCGCGGGCCTCGGCTCGAAAGGCGGCTTCTTCTGGAGTGTCCCCAATATGCATGAAAGCGATGATCCCCGTGGAAAAGAGGCAGGCGACAAGCGTCTGCTGGTTTCTGACAGTCTGTCAGAAACCGACCCAATCCCACCTAACCGCGCTAGAGACTCGGGCACCATTTGCGCCCTAATCCCTCCAGGTGGCTGGGCCGGTGTAGAACTTCAGGTCATCTCGGCTGTAGGTCATGGGGATTGCCCCATCGGAGTTGACGACCTCGGACCAGTGATCTCGCAGACCCTCAATGGTCGCGTCTGGTCCACCTGACCACCCGGGGACGCCGGTCGTCGAAATGAGGGCCGTTCGTCCGGCTCCGGTCGTGAATATTTGACCCGAACACGGGACCTCGTCATGAACGAGCCATGCCGCGGCGGGAGAGCACATCTGGGGGGCGAAGTTGTCCTCCATCCACTTGCGCGTGTCCTCATTGGGGTTGAGGGCAGCCGATCGGGTGTAACCAATGGGCATGAGCACATTGATCTTGATCCCGTCAGGGGTGCCTTCGAGGGCGAGCGACCTGGCTAAGCCGATCAAGCCAGCTTTGGCCATCGAGTAGGCCGGCATTCCGAGCGATCCGACGGCGGCACTGGACGAGGTCAGCAGAATTCGACCAAATTGTTGCTGGCGAAAATGGGACCAGGCAGCTCGACACATGTTGTACGAACCGACAAGGTGCGTCGAGATAATGGTCGCCACCTGATGGTCTGTCGTTTGCTCAAGTGTTCCAGTTGGTCCACCGCGACCCGCATTGTTGAGGACGATATGCAGCGAGCCAAATTCTTTGAGCGCTGACTGCACGATGTCATGTGCTGCTTCGGGTTCGGCAACAGAGTTCGTGTCAGGGACTGCGATGCCGCCTGAGCGAACAATGTCGTTGGCAGTGGCGGAGGCATGCTCGGGCGACGAGTCGTTCACGACAACTTTGGCGCCACGTGATGCAAGAAAAAGTGCATGTTCTCGTCCGAGCCCACGACCCGCTCCGGTGACGATGGCGACCCTTTCATCAAAGCGAATGAGTGATTCAGACATGTGCCCACCGTACAGTGCTCGTTATGAATAGTTCAGTAGCGGACGCTCTAGTTCACGGGGCACCAAGCGTTGCACCCCGAGTAATCATGGTGACTGGAGCAAGCCGCGGAATTGGTCGGGCCATCGCATTGTCGTTGGCCGAGCAAGGTCATTCGCTGGTTCTGACAGCACGTTCAATTGATGGTGGCGCCAAGTTTTCTGGAACATCACTGAATGATCCGCTTGCGGGCATGGAACTTTCGGGTTCGGTTGCCGACGTTGCGCGTGAATGTCAAAAACTAGGTGCGCAAGCAATCGCGCTTGCGATGGATCTCACTGATGAATCGAGTGTGAATAGTGCAGCACAAACTGCGTTGGCAGAGTTTGGTGTTGTTGACGCTCTGATATCCAATGCGATCTATCAAGGTCCGGGTGTGAATGATTGGTTGCAAGATCTGCCGATTGAAAACCTGCGCAAGGTCATTGAAGGCGACGCCATTGCATCGGTGATTTTGTTGAAATCGTTTCTTCCCGGAATGCTGAGCAGTGGGCGCGGAGTATTTGTGCAACTTACTTCGGGTGCTGCTTCTCTTGTGCCTAATAAGCCAGCAGGAGATGGCGGTTGGGGAGTTGCCTATGCAATGGCCAAAGGTGCTGCCCACCGAATCGCGGGCGTGATGCATGCCGAGTATTCGTCGCAAGGATTCCGGGCATACAGTTTGAACCCAGGTCATGTAACAACTGAAGTCATGTCGATGCGTGCGCAACGCGAAGGTCGTGAAGTGACTGGCAAAGGACCAGAAGATGTTGCAAGCGCAACTCGTTGGCTCATTGAAGGAAATGCCGAAGCTATTGCTCTGTCGGGTCAAGAAGTCGTTTCACGCGAAGTGATTCAACGATTGCGTAATTCGTGAATCGCTGACTTGAGTTGTTGATCATGTGAATCGTCGGGCGGGGCGGCAACAAGAATTCCGTCAGCCAACCCGTCAAACCATTTGATCGCGACATCGGGAAGCTGGGTAAAAGTTGCTTGCGGTACGAGTGTGTCAAGAACTTCATCGGTGACGAGAGTTGACAGATCACCCCATCGTTGTTCGCGAATAAGTGCGCGCAATTGCGGTGCTAATTCACTCCAACCGAATAATTCAAGAGTTCGTTCGTATGCGGGAGTTGAATAAAGAAAGGCTAAGAGTCGCCGATTGTGCTCTCGTCGCTCATCAAGGTCGCTTTGAGTTTTGCCAAGTATCCATTGAGTTCCGACAACAAGTTCAATGTCCGAAAGATTGCGGTCCGATGCGTCTGCGCCCACTTGTAAACCAGGTTGACACAACTCTCGCAAGTATCGCGGATGGCTGTTGGTCGGGTGCGTCACAAAGCCATCAGCGATTTGTCCAGCAAGTTCAACGAGCTTTTTGTTGACTCCACCCATCCAAATGTTTGGTCGCTCGATGTATTCGGGTAACGGATCGGGTGTGAAGTTTGGCGTGAGTAAATTCAGCGTGTAGTGCTCGCTGCTGTAATCAAGTTTTTCAATTCCGTCGAATGCTCGCCAGCATGCACGAACTGCTCCGATGTGATCACGTAGACGACCGGTTGGGTCATCAAACTGGGCGCCGAACCGACGTTCAATGTGCGGTCGTATTTGGGTTCCGAGACCGAGTTGGAAACGCCCGTCAGAGAGCGCTGCTAAATCCCAAGCGGAATACGCAATAGCCATAGGACTACGAACAAGCGCAAGAGCAACCGACGTACGAACAGTCAATGTTGTGGTTGCCTGAAGTGCGGCCATCGATGCCAAAAACGGATCGTGAATTGTCTCGGCAATATGCAGACCGTCGTATCCGAGTCGTTCAATACGTTGCGCATGCGCAGCGATATCGCGAATGGGTAGTCGCGGGTCCATGCCTGCGTAGACGCGCATTATTTGTCGCTCAATTTCTGTTCGGCTATCTGCTGGGCGCGTAACTTGGCCCATTCGCGCGCGCGTTGATTTTCTAGTGCGTAGGCCGCATCGCTATCGCCCAGTGGTGCGACATCGTCGTACAGCGAACGAATTGCAGCGATCGCGCCGGCGTGGTTGTTGGCTATTGATTCAGCAACTTCTAGCGCGCGAATGAGCAATTGCTCGTGCGATACGACTTCGGTGACGAGCCCCCAATCAAGTGCAGTTTGCGCATTAATCATTTCTGCAGTGAGACTCATTCGTCGGGAGCGGCCGGTGCCGATTAAGCGGGGCAGTTTGACAGTGAGGCCCCAGCCAGGAACCATGCCAACTTTTGCATGAGTGTCGGCGAAGCGGGCTTTGTCTGAAGCGATTAAGAAATCGCACGCCAATGCAATCTCGAAACCGCCTGTGATGGCAGCGCCATTGATTGCCCCAATCACAGGAACTCGTGTCGGAGGAATTGCTCCCCAGTATCCGGGGTGCGGATTCTCACCTTTCTTTTCTCCGCCCGAAACATCGCGCAGATCGAAGCCTGCACAAAAGGCTGGGTCGGCACCAGTCAATACGATCGCGCGCATGTTTGGATCAGAATCGCATTGTGAGATAGCAGTCGGTAGGGCTGCCGAAAGGGCGGGATTCAGGGCATTGCGAGATTCGGGACGATTGAGCCTGACCACGGCGATCTTGCCCGAGGCGTTTTCGTGGATCTCGACCTGAACAATTGGTTCGTCAATGCTGTCAAGATCACTCATCATCTGACAGAGTGTCAGAAACGGAGGGTGATGATGAAGTTCTGGTGCGCAACGGCGTTTATGAAGACGAAACAACTGGTGCATATCGCTCAGTTGCTTGACGAAGTTGGGTATCACGGCTTAATGGTGAGCGATCACTTGGTGTATCCCAAGAACCTGCAGTCGAAGTACCCATATTCGCCGCACCCTGATGGACGACCAATTTGGGAGCCCGAGACAGCTTGGCCCGATCCGTGGGTGTTGATTGGTGCCATGACCAGTGTGACCAAACAATTGAACTTCACGACCAACATCTATGTGGCGGGCCATCGTCCACTGCTGCAGTTGGCTAAAGAAATTGCGACAGCATCGGTTTTGTCTGATGGTCGTGTTGCACTTGGTGCCGGAGCTGGGTGGATGAAAGAAGAATTTGATCTACAGGGTCAAGACTTCTCGAATCGCGGTAAGCGACTCACCGAGATGGTTGAAGCTTTGCGGGCAATGTGGGGTGGCGGTTGGGTTGAATTCCACGGCGAGTACTACGACATTCCTGCCGTGACGATGGAACCATCACCTCCTTCGAGAATTCCGATTTATATTGGCGGCCACACCGATGCAGCACTCAAGCGTGCAGCAAAAGTTGGAGACGGATGGATTGGTAATGCCTATCCAGTTGAAGAAGCGAGGATGTATATCGACAAACTCAAGGGCTACTTGCGTGAGTACGGGCGTGAAAACGACAACTTTGAAATCATTTGTGGTTTGTATGCAATGCCGACGGCCGATTTGTATAAGCGCGCTGAAGAAGAAATGGGTATGACTGGAACACTGTGCATGCCGTGGGCACTCGGAAATCCTTCAGCAGGAGATCATGCCGGTCTCGCCGAGATGTCAGCGGCTTACAAACCGTTTATTGATGATTTCGCAACAAACGTTGTAGCGAAGTGTCAGTGAACGACGCGTATTTTGAATCGCTCAGCTTCTGCTGATCTTTTTCAGCCTGGCCAAATGATTGATTGCATTTCGGTGTAGCACAGCATTCCGAAGTCGCCACCATCACGACCAACACCGCTCATCTTGAAACCACCGAATGGGGCTTCATGATTTCGTTGAGCTGAGTTGATGCCAACGTTGCCGCTACGAAGCTGGCGAGCAATCTTGTAAGCACGCTCAGAATCTTGCGAGAACACATAGTCGTACAAGCCGAATTCGGTGCTATTGGCAATTGCGATGCCTTCTTCTTCATCGTCAAACGGGACAACGACAACTACTGGGCCAAAGATTTCTTCTTGAACGGGTGTCATCGTTGACGTGCATCCTGCAATCAAAGTTGGCGCAACATAGAAACCGCGTTCCATATGCGCTGGACGACGACCGTCAACGATGATTTCTGCGCCTTCATCTGCGCCAGCTTGGATATAACTTTCAATGCGTCCGCGTTGAGCAGCCGAAATCACGGGGCCGACTAAGGTGTCCATTGCAGTCGGGTCCCCAACTTTTAAGTTGGGAGCAACATTCGCCAATGCTGCGACGAGTTCGTCGTAACGACTGCGATGAACAATCGCGCGTGTCGGTGCGGTGCAAATCTGTCCACTGTGGAAGGCCCATACGCTTTGAATAGCGCCGACTGCTTTGGCAATGTCGGCATCATGAAGAACGAGGCCAGCACCTTTGCCGCCCAATTCAAGCAATTGACGCTTCATGGTTGCCGCGCCGGCTTCCATAATGCGCACGCCGACTCCGGTTGAACCAGTGAACGACACCATGTCAACGTTGCGACTTGTTGTGAGTGCTGCGGCGGGGGCTGGGCTCGACGAAGTGATGATGTTGACAACCCCCGGAGGGAATCCGACCTCGTGCATGATTTCAGCGAGTTCGATCACGGCAAGCGGATCTTGCGGTGCAGGTTTCATGACAACTGTGCAACCAACAGCAAGTGCTGGCGCAATTTTGCCGGCCATGTTGACAACGGGGAAGTTGTACGGCGAGATACAGGCAACAACACCGACTGGCTGTCGCTGAACAACTCCACCGATAAGACCACCAGCGGCAAGCGGAGTCGCTTGCATTGCCGAGGGCGGGAGAGCGATATCAAGGCTGCGCGCTGCGCTCTTGGCGTAACGCTCAAAGCGTTCGATGGCGACAGGAACTTGCATGCGTGAACCGACCATTGCGGTGGCACCAGTTTCGCTGATGATCAATGGGACGAGGTCGCCTTGTCGTTCGCGCAGGGTGTCGGCGAGGGCTTGCAAAAGTCGAGCGCGCTCAGCCGGAGGAGTACGCCACCATTTGGGGAAAGCGTCTTGGGCGGCCTGGGCGGCGGCTTCGGCCTGAGCGACTGATGCCTCAGGGGCGTAGCCGACAATTTCTTCGGTTGCGGGGTTAATGATGGGCGTCGTGCCCTCGTCGCCAAGCACCCATTCACCGCCGATGAGCATCTTGTACGTCTTGTCAATTGCTGAACCTGAACTTGACATATTTCCCCCTAGGTGCGGACTCGCCACGGCACGAATGCCATGGCAAGGCTACAATCTGACGCACCGTCAGATTCCATTTCTTCGGAGTTTGACGATGGTTTTCCCGAGGCCACCTAGGTCGTGACCTCGGCAATAAGTCTCAGAGAAAGATGGTTGGACATGCTCGACAAAGTGATTCGTGGCGGAACAGTGGTCGATGGAACAGGTTCACCATCGCGAGTAGCCGATGTTGGCATCAAGGACGGTCGGATCGTTGCGGTCGGAGTCGTCGAGCAGGGCGCTGCCGAAGTGATTGACGCAACAGGTTGCATAGTGACCCCTGGATTTGTTGATCCGCACACTCACTACGACGCCCAACTTTTGTGGGACCCCACGGCGAGTCCGTCGAGTGTGCACGGGGTGACGACGATCATCGGTGGTAACTGCGGATTCACCCTTGCCCCGCTCATTCCTGGTGATGCTGATTACCTCCGCAAGATGATGTCCAAAGTTGAAGGTATGCCGTTGGCGGCACTTGAAAACGGAACCGATTGGTCTTGGGAAACTTTTGCCGAATACTTGGGTCGCCTTGAAGGAAACATTTCCGTCAACGCCGGATTTCTGGTGGGGCACTGCGCAATTCGTCGCTATGTGATGGGGCCTGCGGCCGTTGGTGCCGAGGCATCTGATGAACACATCGCGGGTATGCGCGCCGAACTTGCGAAGTCAATTCAGTCGGGCGCCTTGGGTTTTTCGTTTACAAACAGCACGTCGCACAGCGATGGCGACGGCGAGCCTGTTGCAAGCCGTTGGGCCACGCACGATGAACTGATTGCATTGTGTGAAGAAGTTGGTTTGCACGAGGGAACAACTCTTGAAGGAATTGTCCCTGGTTGTTTAGATCGTTTCGCTGACGACGAAATTGAATTGCTCGGTCTCATGAGTGCTGCCGCAAATCGTCCAATGAACTGGAACGTTTTGACCGTTGACTCGCGTGAAGCCGATCGCGTGCCGCGACAGATTTCTGCTTACGACCGTTCAATTGAATTGGGTGGCAAAGTTGTTGCTCTGACGATGCCGGTGCAAGTGCCGATGAACATGAGCTTTTCGAGCTTTTGTGGCTTGTGGTTGTTGCCAGGCTGGCAGCAGATTTTGGGCGTGCCATTGGCTGAGCGAATTCAGCGACTTCAAGATCCTGATACGCGATTGCGCATGCTTGAAAATAGTTTGTCGCAAGCCGCCGGTGTGTTCCGCCGATTGGCCGATTGGGGCGATTACGTGATCGGTGATACTTACTCGGCAGCAAACGAAGGTTTGAAGGGTCGCATTGTTCGAGATGTTGCCAATGAACGCGGAATGAGTTCGTTCGGAACGCTGCTCGACATTGTGATCGCCGACGAATTGAAAACGATTTTGTGGCCGACCCCGCAAGATGACGACGCTGAATCATGGAGAATGCGGGCCGAGTTGTGGCAGGACGGCCGCGCAATGATTGGTGGATCCGACGCTGGTGCTCACCTTGACCGTATGTGTGGCGCTCCGTACCCGACTCGTTGGTTAGCCGACTGTATTCGTGGCCGCAAGTTGGTGCCCGTTGAATTCGCGGTGAAGATGATGACGTCGCAACCGGCGAAATTGTTTGGGTTGGTCGACCGCGGTGAATTGCGAGAAGGCGCGTGTGCCGATGTCGTGGTGTTCAATCCAGATGAAATTGGCTCTGAAGATGCGATGTTGGTGACCGACCTTCCGGGTAACTCGTCGAGATTAACTGCGGGATCGTTCGGTGTGAAGCGGGTTCTCGTGAACGGCGTGACGATTGTCGAGAACGGCGTGGCCAATGGGGCAGTGCCGGGAACAGTGCTGAAGTCTGGCAAAGACACCTACACCGTCCTCGCCCGCTAACCATGCCCATTCCTGCCACTTTGGAATATGGTTGCCGCTGGGCGGTAACTAGATTCCAAAGTGGTGGATAATTACCGCGCGAGTGTCAGGCGACTTTGAACTGCATGGTGCGTTGAGTCACGGTTCGGCTGATCATCGAAATCACCTCCATGAGATGCCCCGTGACATCAGCAGTCGTCGGACGGAGAATCTGCCAACCAAGTAGGGCGGCTTGCATATCTCGAAGCTTGTCTCGGTGTATCGCCACGACAGTGTCGTGTAATTCTCCGTCCACCTCAACGCCAAGCTTGATGTCAGGACGGGCGACGTCTATGTGGATCGTGTGACTCCCAGGAATTTCAATGGGAAATTGTCTTTGCCATCGCGGATCTCGTGCCTCTAGAGCTCGAGCGAGTTCAAGTTCGGGGTGGCTCATCGCGATTGGCAACTCATCAGGCCGACCCAAAATCACCCTGCGAAAACGAGCGGATCCGTGCCGTCCCATTTTCACTGCACGACTACCGAACTCCCGAACACCCGACATGGTCACTAGTTCGCGGTTGAGACAATCTTCGTAAGCCGACAGCAAAGTACGATCATCAACTTCAAGAGCGATCTCGAAAAGGGTTTGCTGAGGAGAACTCACGCTCCATCCATGGATTGACGTGACAATTTCTGGCTCGGGCAAGTTGACTCTGCGGATTCGGACTCCAGCGAGATTTGGATGAAATTTAGTATTCACTGAAATCTCGACTCTGTCTCGAGGGACTCTTCGGATTCCCCAATATTGAGCGGCACTCACCCCTGATGCCCATGACTCTGGAACTGCAAAACAAGCGGCAGCGATCTCGGCCTCGAAGTTGAGGTGCTCATCGCTGAGCGCGTAAACCATCCCACGATGAACACGACGTAAAATTCCACGAGAGACAAGTCGAGTTATTGCACTCGGACTGAAATGTAATTGCTTGAGAT
>JBIKOO010000034.1:0-18281 GCA_044358015.1 Ilumatobacteraceae bacterium | reverse complement strand
ATTTGCGCCAGGTTGAGTCAGCCACGGTCCCAGCACATTGGCTTGAGTAGCGATCACCCGCATGGCATCGCTCAGCGCGATGGTCGGTTCTGAAGGAGATCCGAAGTGTTGCCAAAGGATCGTCAAGTTTCCGGGATCACGTCGCCACTGATCAAGCAAAGGTGGTAGCCATGCCACAAACAAGGTGCCCCCAAAGGCGATAGCGATCGCCCCAAGAGAGCGAACACTGACTGAGTTTGTCGCTCTCAGTTTTCGATCTTGTATCCACAGTGAAATCAACGCAAAGCCCATCAACCCACCGACCAACACCGAGTATCCCGCATGGCATTGAATGCAATAACTGCCAACCAGTGTTGTTGCAATAACCAAGCAACGGCTAGCGAGGCCCACACCAATCGGAGCCACGATTTCACCGATCAAAAACACGAACACTAAGAACGCAAACACTGCCAACCATGGATTCCAAGGTTCAATCAAGAAATCAGGCCCTGCCGACCTCATATGTAACACCAGCACCGCAGCAACGAGACAAACCAGCAGTTTTCCGCCACGTCGCCGCGCTAGATGCAATGCCGCCACCACGGACACTGCATGAACGCTCACCACGGCCACCATCAATGCAGCGCTGCTGCGACCACCGAGGACATACACGGGCAACATCGCGACCCATAAACCGGGTCCCGGATGGGATCCCTGTAATCCAGAATCTCCCACGATGCGACCAGCCGCGCCGACGAGTGGTGGATGCGAAAAGAAACCGCGCATATGCAATTCGGCTTGCGCCATATCTCCGGCTGGATACCAACTACCTTTGCTCAACACCGCCACCAAAGCCATCAAAGCAGGAATCATGACGACAACGCTCAAGCCAATAATGAAATACCACGATGACCGAGAACGCATTTCGGACGGCATATTCTCAGCGTACTCAGAGGTGTGAACAGTAACCATTAATGTCGTTGTACCGTTTGTTGATACAACGGTTCAAGTACTCCCGCAGCTAGCGCATCCCAAGTCAAGGTGCGCGAGCGAGATTCAGCCTGCCGCCCTAAGCGTTCTCGCAGTTCGTGATTCTCCAGTACCTCAGTCATTACTTGGCCAAGTTCATCGATTGATGTCAATAGCCCAGTTTCTCCATGAATCACCGAACAACGATGACCACCAATATCAGTTGCGACAGCCGGCGTTCCACATCCTGCCGCTTCAGTGAGTACCAACCCCCAACCTTCAGCCAACGACGCGCTCGTCATCAACCATGAACGTCGATAGTACGAACGTAGTTCTTCGCGCGAAATACGACCAGTCAAGGCCACCCAGTCGTGCGCATCTTCGCGTTCAATCCATTGCTCGATTAATCCACGATCAGGACCGTCACCGATCAGCGTTAATGTCGCTTCAGGAATACGGCGTCGCACAATTTTCACTTGCTCAAGCAGTTCGATGAATCGTTTCACCGGAGCCTGACGTCCGACCGCGACTATTGATGGATGCGGGGTCTTACTTTCTCCGGGAGTGAAAAACTCGTCGACTCCAACCGGACCAGTGCTGACCATCTCTGGCTTCCACCCCAAATGGAGCAATTCCTGACGGCTGTCATCTGAAGTGGTCACGGTCGGCATCCGACGGTAAAACGGTGGTGCGATGCGCGTCTCAACTGCTCGCCCAATTGCCGCAATCGGGCGCGGGAACATTTGATTCCACATCGGACCGTGAATGTGATGCAAGATCAGCAACTTGGGTTTACGACACCACAGCGGCGAGAGCCATGGAACACCATTCCAAATTTCAACCAGGGCGTCGTAGTCGCCCATTCGGCGCGTCACTTCACTGAGCATCACTCGCGGGAAAACTGTCATCCGCCCTCCACGGCGAATCACTTCGTATCCGTGGCGTTGACTCGTCGTTGGCTGACCGGGAGCCAACGAGGTGCGGTGAACTATTGACAAACCTGCTTCCTGCCAACGCGACATGAATTCATCAGCATGCTTTTCGGATCCCCCAGCTTCAGCATCCTCAAAGTCGCGCCATGCGATGACATGAATTTTGCGTACTTGCCGGGCCAGCATTTCCTCGGCCATGTTTTGCACCGACAATTGCGCATTCATTGAACACTCGCCACAATCATTCGTGCGACTCGCTGTTGACCAGCCAAAGTCAAACCATCACTGTCCCGAACGATGACATATCCAAAGCCCTTGCCGTCGGGAATGCAATCATCCCACCACAAACAATCCATGCGCTCGTCAACACCACCAAGCAAATCCGACGGATCAACAATACGGATACCGTTTTCGCTCATTGCTTCAACAACTACATCTGGTTCTTCAGAAAGACCCGTCACCACAACCAGTCGCGCCTGAGTCAATTCTTTCGCCGCTTCGCCAATACGCAATGCGACCTCATCTGGAGAGACAGAACACGATGCTGTTACGGACGTTGGGTCACCGTAGACAACAATGGCCTGACTCGGCCGTATCGCGGTATCGGCAAATGCTTCTGCAATCTCGCACCAGGAAGTCGGCGTATCGGCCCATGCCACCGTATAGCCCTCTTCGATCAAACGTCGACTGATGACGGTTTGGGCTTCTTTCAGATCGCCATTACCCATCACCAAAACTGCCGGCCGCGTCGCAGGATCTCCGGCTCCAACCAGTCCCGGCCACCACCAGTAGAGCGCCAAAAGCACTCCAACCAGCAACACCCCAACAAGCTTCATATGTGGCTTGACTTGGCGGACAAAAGAAGGGCGGGAGGTATTCACGACACCACGAAAGTACCATCTACCCGCTCATTTTCAGGTCATTTCACTCGCCTATGTTCCCCAAGCCCTGCAGTCCGACTGTCTAACATTGAACAATCAGTTCATCGTCCCTTTTCTCATCTATTCGTCGTCCGGCCGCACTCCTCGGTGTCGCCAGTTTGATTCGACTTTGCGTATTGATGGCGTGCCTCAACGAAGGAAGCGCACATCCTCAATGGTTTGATTGGGCCTTTGGCATTGTCGCAATCGGAACTTTGGTCGTTATCGGTCATGCCTGCGTTCTGCATCTGTACCCCGAACCTTCGATACAACGACGACTCATAGCAACTCTGGCTCTCAGTTATGTCACGTGGTGGATAGTTCTTCTCGGAGTTCTGATCACTCAACCACAATTAGATATTTCACCACGACATCTTGTGAAGACGGCACTCTTCTTTCAACAAAGCGAACCGTTTGTTGGCCCAACTGTTGGCCTCGCCTGTCTGCTCGCGTTCATCGCCCTGGCGATCACCTTCATCAGCGGACGCCCATTGCCAGATTTCTTTCAATCTCTTCCACTTTTCAGATCTGTGTTAACTCATCGCCTTGCAACAGTGCTCGCATTCGTTGCCCCTGGCCTCTTTCTCTTCTCACGTCTCGCCATAGACCTCATCACCCGCCAACATGTTGAACGAATCACTTTCAACTCAGACGGCAACGTGATCACTCTTGTTGGACCACAACTCACCAGTTTTCTGTGGTCAGCGGTCACCTCGGTCACTCTTGGTTTATTGCTCATTCTTGGTATCTGGTTCGTCGCCACTCTTGCCCTAAGCAATAAGTTGACCCTGCCAACTTTTCGCACCTCTTTCATCGGCGTTTTGGCGATGGCCCTTGTCGTGCGACTGGGAACTTTGCTCGTTGTCGCCCCAACTCGAACTGACGGTGGAGATCCACTCTTCTACCATTCGACCGCCAATTTGCTAGCGACGGGACACGGGTTTCCCGAACCCCTCAATTTCATCGCTTACCAAGAGTGGTATGCCAGTGCACTCCACGGACCGCTATATCCACTTGTGCTTTCGTTTAGTTCTCGACTTGGTGGAACAACCTATTTCGACCACAAGTTCTTCTCGCTCTTGATCGGAACTGCAGCAGTTGCCCTTGTTGGATTAGTAGCGCGACGAGTTGCGCCAGAAAAACATCGAAACGCAGTCGCACTTCTCGCCATGATCTTGGCAGCGATTTATCCCAATTTGTGGCTTGTCGACGGTGTGATGTTTCCTGAAGGTCTCATGGCGGTGTGCACTACTGCCACGGTCTATGCCGCCTACTGCTGGCGCGACACCAAACGAAAGTCTGCACAGTACCGATGGGCTGTTGCGATGGGTGCACTGGTAGCTCTTGCAGCACTAACTCGTGGCGAGGGACTTCTGCTTTCGGTCTTGTTGATTACTCCGTGGATTCTGCTTCAACGAGATGTGGCGCTACGAACAAGAATTAAAAATATTGCCGTGGCTGCATTGGCATGCCTGATTGTTTTGGCGCCGTGGTTTATTCGCAATGCTCGTTCGTTTGAAGAACTGGTTCCACTATCAACAAATGGCAATGAATTATTCGTCTATGCAAATTGCGACGAGGCCTACTCCGGAAAGTTTTTGGGCTTTTGGTTATTTGATTGCCAAGAACAATTACGGCGTGAAGGAAAAGATGCAACGGGCGACGAAGCCCAGAAATCTCTCTACTGGCGCGAGAAGGGATTTGAGTACGCCAAAGACCACATCGGTGAACTACCCAAAGTTGTTGCGGCCCGAGTGGGTCGCCAATGGGAACTTTTCCGTCCGTGGCAAAACACCGAATTCGCACCCATTGAGGGTCGCGACAAAAATGCCGCACGAGCTGGCCTCTTTATGTACTACGGCTTGGCAACCGCCTCGTTGTATGGGGCGTGGCTCATTCGCAAACGTCGTGCGGGATTGTTACCTCTTGGGGCTTTATTCATCAATGTCACGCTGACCGCGATGTATGCCTATGGCACGACGCGTTTTCGAGTTCCCGCCGAACCTGCTTTATGCGTACTTGCTGCGGTTGGCGTTTTCCCGTTGCTCTCAAAGGTACGACACCGATTTCGACTTTCGGATTCACATGTTGAACCAGAGTCACCACCGATTGACCAAACGTTGATATCCCAGCCGTTCATACACGGTGGCAGTATTCAGATCTCCAGAATTTTCAGTAGAGCAACGAGGGCAACTTGGGCATCGATCGCCATTGTTGGTTCAGCGATAGCACTCGCACTTCCCGCCCTATACCGATCCGTGGGCTCGTCTATGGAAGAGGGCTTCATGCTCGTCTTCCCAGAGCGAGTCATCAAAGGTGCAATCGCCAACGTTGATTTCCTACATCTGTATGGCCCCGGTTCGCTGCACTTGTTGTCGTTATGGATGCGCGTCTTCGGCATCAACCTCACGTCTGAGAGAACCTTTGGGTTACTGCAGCATCTCCTGATCGTTGCTGGACTGATGGTGCTCACGCGCCCGTGGGGCAAGAAGTTGTCCACGCTCGTCGGTCTATTCTCCCTCATTTTTGTTTTCACCCCCATCGGCCTCCAAGCTTTGGCATGGAGCGGTGGAGTCGGCATCGCCTTGTGGTCGGTCATCTTCACGATTCGCGCGGTGCATCAAAGTTCACAACAAGTTCCGTCCCGTCTTTCGTGGATCGCTGCTGGCTTCTTTGCTGGACTCGCCCTAACCTTCCGTCCCGATCTCGCATTGGCGCTTGCATTAGTACTTGTGTGGGCGTTGTGGAAGCGTTCACGCCAAATCATTTCGCAATGCGCGATCGGTCTCGTCATTGGTTTGACTTCGGTGTGGATTCACCTCATCCAAGCGGGGCCTTCAGCCATGATTCGCGGAGTGCTGCTCGACCCCGTGATTCATTTACGCCCTGGTCGCGAACTTCCTCGGCCTCCAAGTTGGAGTTACTTGCAAGGCGCCTTGCAAGTCATTAGCGAAAAGTTCGCTCCGTGGTGGGGCATTCCGTCTCTATCGGCACCACAGCAACTCTTCGTTTGGTTTTTCATGTTGCCAGTCGTTGCATTCTTCATCACCCTGATGGCTTATCGTCATCGCAAGCGATCTTTCACGAGCGCCAAACCCCGACTCACCACGCTCTTTGCTGCCGGGTTATTCGGAATCGGTTTACTCCCCCAAGCTTTACAACGTCCCGATAGCGCGCACTTGCTGTGGGTGTCATGCATTTCATGGCCGCTGCTACTGGTTGCGCTCTATGAAATCATTGGTGCTCGCAATCGTCGTATTCACCCAACCGTACGAACCGCCACTGCAACCGCAACCTTGATGATTTTGATTTTGGTGGTCAGTCCGTTCTACACACTGCGCACCTACACCGATCTGGTCTGGCGAAGTGTGACGGGCAAAACCGAAGTCATGCAAGTGACCCGCGGCGATCGTTACTTCTATCTCGGTGATACTCGCCCGTACTTAGCAACTCAAGAAGTCGTTGCCGATCTCGACAAACTTTCCCAAGACGGCGAACGACTATTGGTTGGGCCCGTTGACTTGCGCAACACGTCATACAGCGATGCGTTCTTCTATCACTTATTCCCCGAGTTGACCCCCGCAACCTATTACATCGAAATGGATCCGGGTCTTGCCGACAAGGAAGGGTCACGTTTGGCCGATGATGTGGCAAGCGCCGACTGGCTAATTCTCACTCGCTTTTGGTCAGGTTGGATTGAACCCAATGAATCAGTGGCCTTCGGATCGGATATTCCGAATCAAATCGTGGAAGACAATTTCTGTTTACGCGGCTCCTATCAACACGATCTTGTACGGCTCTATCAGAAATGCGAAAACAGCGACAGCGTCGGTCCTTACGATGCTCCGTACCAACCACAATACGACTTTGCGGTCGAAGTGCTCGTTCCAGTGCCAGAGCGTCCCGATGGCACCTGCACACCAACATGTAACGGCGAATTCAATGCCAAGTACGAAGGTATTGATACATCAGTACTTGAAGACTGACTTCGCAAACGTGCGATCAGCCTTCAGGCATCCGACGCCAAATAGCAACTGGCAAGTGGCGCATGACCATAAAGACCCAGCGCAATATTCCTGGTGTCCAAATAATTCGCTTGCCTGCCCGTAATCCTTTAACTGTCAACTTGGCAACAACGTCAGGCGTCGTTGAAAACGGTGCAGCTTTCATGCCAGCTGTCATTGCGGAATGCACAAACCCGGGACGAACGATCATCACGCTCGCTCCAGTGCCGACCATGGCATCGGAAAGACCTTGGGCAAATGCATCTAGCCCCGCTTTCGTTGAGCCATATACGTAGTTGGCTTTGCGAGCACGCTCACCAGCAACGCTTGACAGGATGATGAGTCGTCCGTGTCCTTGTTGACGAAAACGTTTGGCAACTTCTAATGAAATTGAAACTGCCCCGGTGTAGTTGGTGTGGGCGATCTTGACCGCTGCTTGCGGATCATCGTCACATTCCTCTTGGGTTCCCAAAAGCCCGAATGCCAAAATCACAACATCAAGGTCACCCGAGGTTGCTACAACATTGTCAATAAAGTCGGCATGTGTTGGCGTGTCGGCCCCATCGAAAATAACTGAATCGACCCGCAGTCCATCTCGAGACAAAGAAGCCTCAACATCAAGTGTTTCATCGGGACGACGACAAGCCAATGTGACTCGTTGCGTTGATGGTGTCAAAAGTTCGCGAGCAATCGCAACACCGATTTCACTGCGACCACCCAAGACCAAAATATTCTGTACTTCACCGACGGCATTTTCCATGATCTGTCCTTTAGTTCAATACTTGTGGGTTTCGAGATTTCTTACTAAATCAATTCAAGTCGACGGGCCAAATCGCTCTGCCACAATTGACCAGGATCAACAGAACGTTGAATTTGTTTCCATTCATCGAGCCGGGGATAGCCACGACGAATCGCTGTTGGAGTCGTGTGCGCATCTTTAGCAAGGTAATGACGGCCACCCGATTGCATCACGACTTCATCGAGAGAATGCAACAACCGACCCAGACCTTCGGCACGAGTCGGAATGTCAACAGTTAATGTCCAACCTGGCATCGGAAAACTCAAGGGCGCCGGATTTGCATCACCAAATCGCTTTAACACAACGAGTGGACTTGCCGTCTTTGACACGGCGATCTTTTCCACAATCTGTCGTAACTCATCTTCACGGCCGAACGGCAAAGCGAATTGGTATTGCAAGAATCCGCCATCTCCGTAGAGGCGATTCCACGAACCGATGGCATCAAGTGGATGAAAGTACGCCGGGATTGATTTGTGTCCACCATTTTTTTGGCGAGGCTCTTTGCGAAACCACAACTCATTGAACAAAGTTGATGACAACTTGTTCACGAATCCGATTGACGGAACCACCGGAGGAACTGTCGCCAAATGCTTGGGTTCATATTTCAGTGCGTCAGCGGCTTCTTTGTTAGAAAGTTCAGCCAGCTTAGTGTGATCGCCACGCCACAAAACACTTCGTCCTAAACGAGATCCGGTCGCTAACAAATCAGCCCACGCGACTGAATAACGATGATCATCATCGCCATGCGACATCTCGTCAATCAAGACATCAATATTGCGACAGCGAATCGTATTGACAGTGCAGAGACTCGTTTCGATTGGGATCAGAGAAAACGTTGCCTCAAGAATGACCCCCGTCAATCCCATTCCGCCGACGGTGGCCCAGAAGAGTGTTGGATTCTGATCGGGACCAATTTCGTGGATCGTTCCGTCGGCCAACATCAAGGTCAAGCGACGAATATGATTTCCGAAACTGCCCTCAACATGATGATTCTTGCCATGGATATCGGAAGCGACTGCTCCTCCAACCGTCACAAAGCGAGTTCCAGGTGTGACAGGAACAAAGAAACCCTGCGGAATGATCACTTTCAAAAGATCATGCAAACTTACGCCGGCGCCCGCTGTCAAAGTTGCGGCGCTTCGATCAAGCACGGCCTCCTCGGCCGAGCCCTCCAACGACAGCACAGTTCCACCCGCGTTCTGGGCTGCGTCTCCGTATGAACGTCCGAGACCGCGCATTAAGACACCGCGATGATGCGGACCCTTCAACAAACCCGCCACCTTGTCTCGAGACACCTGAGCCATGCGGGCTGTACTTGGCGAGGTTCGCCCCCAGCCAGTCAGGCGCGAAGTAGTGAAGTCGGTGTCCATGAGCATTCAAATGTTACTCAGTGGGCCGAAACTCAACTGACACTTGACCAAGTTCAGCTGACGTAGACACCTAAACCGAAGATAATGACCCAAAGCACGCCCAAAACCTGCAAAGTTCGGTCGGAGGCAAAGACTTCTTCCGGCGCTGCACCATGCCCCTGTTCAAGAGCCAACAAGTACCGCAGCAAGGCGGCGAGCATTGGAATGATGGATAGTTCGTACGATGGCCACGACGAACCAGATATCTCTTTGGTCGCAAAGGCCCACGTGCAATAGGCGACCAACGTCGCCCCCAAACTGACTGCCAGCACCATACGTAAATAATCGAGGCTGTAGACCATCAAAGTCGAGCGGGTAGATCCGTTACCTTCACCGATTTCTTTGATCTCGGCATAACGCTTACCCGACACGATGAACAGTGCACCAAAACTTGCGCATAACAAGAACCACGTTGACATTTCAACAGACGCGGCTTCAGCGCCGGCGATTGCCCGAATGACAAAGCCAGCGGCAACAGCCAACAGATCAAGCACTGGCTGATGCTTCAGTACCGTCGAGTAACACACGGTCAGGGCCGCATAGACAACCACGGCCACACCACAACGCCAATCAGGAATAAAGCCAATCGCGATTCCTGATAGCAAAAGCAGTGTCCCGACCACACGGGCCACATTGATATTGACTAAACCAGCAGCGATTGGTCGGCGACATTTCGTCGGGTGTACGCGATCGGCTTCAACGTCAAGAATGTCATTCCAAAAATATGTTCCACTTGCTGTCAGCGACAGAGCGACAAAACTCAGCAACGCCTGCCACAGAGTGCCCCATTCATTCAAAACACCCGCGGCGCCGGGAGCAGCGAAAACCAAAACATTCTTGGCCCATTGTTTGGGTCGAGCTTCACGGAGCAATGGGGGCATCATCATCGAGGACTCAATTCTGGAATTTCAGTAACGCTCGCTTTGGTGATTCGGAAAGGATGATTGGCCATCGCCAACATTTGGTCATCCCCCGATGAGTCACCATAGGCGTACAACACATAAGAACCGAAGCCTTCACCGTCGAGCCATTCGCGAAGGCGACGTTCTTTTTCTGGTCCGCGACAGTTCGGACCCACCAAAGATCCGGTGAACTGCGCATTAGCGGTGGTTTCACATTCGGTACCCATGACGGCGTCACAACCAAGCATTTTGCCGAGGTACTTCAAATACAAACTGTACGAAGCCGACACCAAGACCACCTTATGTCCCTGCGCATGATGCCAGCGCAGTCTCTTCACAGTGTCGTCGCGTAACCATGCCGGGAAAGCACGGGTGGCGAATCCTCGCGCTTTGGCATCAACGTGTTCGATGGAACGTCCAGCCAAAGCCGCCCTCGTGACGACAGCTTTCACGCGGTCACGATCTCGAGCAAGTAATGCTCGGCCCAACGGCAACACGTTGCGAATTAATCCGGTGTATAAACCCCACCCTGCAACATCGCGCAAGAACGGAACAACACAGTCTTTGTGGGTCAATGTGTGATCCACGTCAAAGGCTGCTACTTGAACGAGGTTCTCCTCAGAACTAGCACTTAGGCGATCGCTGGGAGAATTCATACCTGAACGACTTTAGTTCGCCGAACCATCCAACAAAGAGGATCGCACGTCCCACCACTCGGGCCAACTCTTGCTCACGACCTCTGGCTCATCGATGACGATGCCAGGCACCCGTAGCGCGATCAACGACCACGCCATGGCCAAACGATGATCGTCATGTGTTGACAGTTCTGAGCCGTGCAACTGCTCAACCGGCACTGGGCGAATCAATAAACCATCATCTTCTTCAATGGCATCGCAACCAATCTGCTTCAAACCTTTGACCAAATCGCCGATTCGATCACTTTCTTTGTGACGTATGAACCCAACACCAGAAATTCGAGTTGGAGAGTCGGCAAAAATTGCCACGGCCGCCAATGTTGGCACCAGGTCTGACATATCTGCCATATTGATCTCGATGCCATGTAAAGCGCCGTTTGAACTCACCTCAAGTGAGGAGGCAGAAGTTTGAGTACTACAGCCCATCTGTTCAAGCACCTCAACAAAGCCAGCATCACCTTGCAATGCCGGCTGGCCGACACCCACAACTTTTACTGAGCCGCCCGCAATGGCTGCTGCTGCCAATGGATACGAGGCCGACGAGGCATCGGCCTCAATGGCGTAGGTCGTTCCGTCGTAGTTGCTTGGCTCCACGCCGATGGTGTGTTCGCCAATTGCGATACCCGTGGCACCAAACGAACTCATCACCGAAGCAGTAATCGCCACATATGGTCGCGACACCAAAGGCGATGTCAACTGCAAGCGAATACCTTCTGGAAGATATGGACCAATCATCATTAGCGCCGTCACATATTGACTGCTGACGTCACCGGGCAACGAAACCGTTCCCCCATCAATGGAATCGCCAGAGACCCACACCGGAAGGTGGCCTTCTTTGTCAACAGATTTCACTTGAGCGCCAAGTTGAACGAGCGCATCATGCAGTGGTTTCATGGGTCGCTGACGTAATGGCACATCACCAGTGATCAATGACGGCACTGTCGATAATGCTGCAACGGCAGTCATAAAACGCGATGTTGTGCCGGCTAGGCGAGCATCTAACTCACCACCTCCGTTGGGTCGTCCTGACGAGCCGACGATTGTTGCAGTCGTTCCTTCAACAATCACGTCAATGTGGAGAGCCCGCAGACAATCAATCATGGCGGCGGTGTCATCGCCCGAGGCAAGATTCTGCAACGTACTTGTACCCGAAGCTAATGCAGCACACACGAGCGCACGATTCGCAATACTCTTCGACCCCGGCACAACAACGGTTGCCCGAAGTGAACCTTTTGCGGTGTCGAGCAGCAATGACACGGACTATTCAGCCAATCGCTGAACTGCTGGACGGAATCCACGCGCCATCAAGCCGCCACGGAAAAGTTCAACCTGTGAAGTCTCTACCAGCACAACCGCAATACCACGATCACCTTCAACCGAGTGAACCACTTCAAAGTTCGGAATATTGACACCGAGTTCGGCAGCCAATGTGAATACTTCGGCAGCAGCGCCAGCACGGTCAGGAATCGGAATACGAACTTCTGACAGTTCTTCCAAAGCCTTCATGCGACTCGGCAAATTAGCGCGAGCCTCACGAGCCAAAGTGAGACGTCGCAAAAGTTCTGTTCGATCGCCCGTCGCAACCGCATCTCTCATACCTGACAATCCATCAATCAGTGATGACAAGGTATTGATGATTGCCGTACGGTTTTCGGCACAGATATCTAGCCAAATTGCTGGATGACCAGAAGCGATTCTGGTCATATCTCGAAATCCACCAGCCGCAAGTCGCAACAGCGCCGCATGTTCTGTGGCCCGCGAACTTGCAACTCCCATCAGAGTTGCCGCGGTGAGGTGCGGAACGTGGCTCACCACCGCGACCAATTCGTCATGACGTTCTGGTTCAAGACCAATAACTTCGGCACCAAGATCACTCACGATGGCTGCAATCGAAGCAAACGCGCTATCGGAAGTCGAGGCCGTGGGCGTTAACACCCATACTGCGCCCACAAACAATTCGGGGTCGGCGCCATCAAGACCTTCGAGTTCGCTGCCGGCCATTGGGTGCCCACCCACGAATCGGGCATCAGAAATTTCACGAGCGACTCCGGCTTTCACACTTCCAACATCGGTCACGATGCCTTTAGTTTCTTGCAAGGCTCGCTGCACCTGTTCAGTCAATGCAGTGACCGGCACCGCAACAAAGGTCAACTCGGACTCGGCGTCGATTCCGCTATGCGCAATGATGCCGCGCTGGAGCGCTTCGGCTACCCGATCTTGATTGTGGTCATCGCCAGACACGATCCAGCCACGATCACGCAATGCGACGCAGATTGATCCACCAATGAGTCCAAGACCAAGCACAGTGACGCGTCGGGGCGTGACCACGTTGCTACTACTCATGCTCTGAATCGTATCTTTGTGCCACAAGAGCAACTGCCTCAGTTAAGAGACGCAATTCTGGCTGGGTCAGTTCTCGCCACTCTCCTGGCTTCAACCGGCGATCACTCAATGGTCCAATCCGAGTCCGAACGAGCCGAGTCACCGGATGTCCAACGGCTTCGCACATGCGACGCACTTGACGGTTACGACCTTCGTGAATCACGATGCGCAAGATGCCTGGCGTTGGTTGCGCAACTTTGGCTGGCGCTGTGACACCGTCTTCAAGTTCAATTCCGTCCCGCAGACGGCGAATCGCACCATTATTAACTTCTCCTCCAGCCACCTCGGCCAAATATTCCTTCTCGACACCGTGGCTTGGATGAGCAATGCGATTAGCTAACTGACCGTCGTTGGTCATCAGCAATAAACCTTCGGTGTCGGCGTCAAGGCGACCGACCGCAAAGACTCGCGGCTCGACTGGCACATAGTCAACCACAATCGGACGACCATGGGTATCACTCGAAGTTGTCACAACACCCACTGGCTTATTCAGCAAGTAATAGACAAGTCCGGGACGCACGCCAATTTCAACACCGTCTACTGCGATCAGATCAACGTCAACATCCACTCGGCGCCCGAGTTCGGCCAAAACTCCATTGACGGTGACCCGACCCTCGGCGATGATGTCTTCACAGACACGTCGTGATCCGAAGCCATGAATGGCCATCACCTTTTGTAAACGTTCACCTTGCGGAAGTTGCTTCGACCGCTCGGCGAGTTGCTCCCAGAGCGGTGGCTCAGGCTCCCGGTTCGTCATGAGCAGCCTCAACTGACTCGGCGACGGGCTTTGCTTCTTCAACGACTGGCGCGACCTCATCTGACTTTGAAATCCGCAAACCGACTTCGAGGGCTTCAACGATGTCGGCACCTGGCAAGAACTCAACAATGGGTGGCAAATCATTAACAGAATTAATGCCCAGCTTTTCTAAGAATGCCGGTGTGGTCCCCCACAGAACTGCTTGACCAGGGCCCGGATCGCGACCGATTTGATCGATGTACCCACGGCTTTGCAACGTGCGTAAAACACCATCGGGGTCAACTCCGCGAATTGAGGCGATCTGCGCCCGTGACAATGGTTGCTTGTACGCAACGATGGCCAAAGTTTCTAATGCAGCACCCGACAAACGAGCGCGTTGGCCGTCAAGAATGAAACGCTCAACATACGCCGCTACATCGGGATGCGATTGATAGCGATAACCACCAGCAATCTGCACAAGTTGGAAACCGTGTCCTGCTTCTTCGTACGCCGACGCGAGCGAATCGCACAAACTTTCAACAACTTCAGTTGGCTGATGCAAAATTTGCGACAGCAGTTCAAGTGGAACTGGGTCGCTTGCAACCAAGATGATGGCCTCTAAAGCACGAACTAAATCGGCATCAATGGGTGCCGATTCGCCTTCGTTAGGTGTTGACGCAACAGTTGTTTCACTCATCATTCAGCCTTGTCTTTAACCTTCGTAATCATCAATGGGTAGCGAGCCGACCGTAACTGACTCATCGTCGCCGACCCACACAATGTCAATGTCGCCGAATCGCTCAGCTTGATCAAGTTCAACAAAGCCCTGCTTGAAAAGTTCAAGCAAAGCCAAGAATCGCACGATGACTTCAAGCCGGTCAACAAGATCGGCGGTGAGGTGACGGAAACTAATGCGCCGAATTCGCGGGAGTTCATCAATCAATTCAGCAAGAGCATCTGCGACGTTGGCCTTGATAACTCCCACGTGAAATAGATCAACATGTGGAACAACCTTCGGCGTCACAGCCCGCATATATGCCGCCAGAACTTGCTTGGGCTTCACACCTTCAAGCAGGTCGGGCATGAGTTCAGCGAAGCGTTCGTCGGGGCCAGCACGGCGTGCATACGAACGATCGGCGGCATCGGCGAGCTGCGCAAACACTTGACCAACATCTTTGAAGGTTTTGCACTCGAGCAGACGAGCCAACAACAAGTCGCGCTCTTCCCACAGGCCGAGCTCTTCATCAATGTCAACGTCTTCACGACCTGGCAACAAGCGCCGCGCCTTCAGTTCAACCAGGGTTGCAGCAATCAGCAAGAACTCGGTTGCCAACTCCAGGTCGAGGGACTCAAATTTGGCAATTTCGGCCAGGTACGAATCAACGATGACCGACAGGTTGATCTCGTAGATGTCGACCTGCTCTTTCAAAATCAGGTGCAGCAGAAGGTCGAAAGGTCCCTCAAAAACCGGGGTGGAAACGTCGACAGCCATCGCAGTGAGGCTAATAGCCAGAGCGCCCTCGGAGCAGGTAAATCGGCAAAAACCCACCGATCAATCGGCCACAAATAAGCCCGACGAACCGTGGGAGCGCCGTTATCCTTGACCCGTGCCTCGCGTCTTATCCTGTATCCAGCCCACCGGTGTCGTCCATTTGGGCAATTACCTTGGCGCCTTGCGCAATTGGGTCATTGGCCAGCATGAATGCGACGCTTTTCATGGCATCGTCGACCTCCATGCCCTCACCGTGACCGATCGACCCGGCGTATTAGGTGCGAGCACCCTCGAACTAGCCGCGACCCTTTTTGCGGTCGGCCTTGACCCCGAAGTGGCCACGGTTTTCGTACAAAGCCATGTGCCCGAGCATGCCCAACTGGGCTGGGTCATGGAATGCACCGTGTCGTATGGCGAACTCAGCCGCATGACGCAGTTCAAGGACAAGTCCGCCAAGCGCGAAGCCGATTTTGTTTCGGCCGGGCTTTTCACCTACCCCGCGTTACAAGCCGCCGACATTTTGTTGTACGACGCCGACGAAGTACCCGTGGGCGAAGATCAGCGCCAGCACATTGAGATCACTCGCGATATCGCGATGCGTTTCAACGGACGATTTGGCGACACCTTTGTTGTACCAAAAATTGTGACTCCCCGAGCTGGTGCAAAGGTGACCGACTTGCAGGAGCCGACTGCAAAAATGTCGAAGTCGTCAAACACCGATGCCGGAATTGTGTACTTACTCGATGAGCCCGCGGCAATTTTGAAGAAGTTCAAGCGCGCCGTGACCGACTCTGATGGTGAAGTTCGTTTTGATCGTGCCGAAAAGCCTGGCGTGTCAAACCTGATTGAAATCTTGGCGGCATGTACTAGCCGTACTCCGCAACAGGTTGCTGGCGAATACACGCAGTACGGCCCACTGAAGGCCGACGCTGGTGAAGCAGTTGTCGAGATTCTTGCTCCGATTCAGCATCGCTACCACGAACTCATGGGCGACAAGGCTGAACTATCCCGTTTGTTGCGTACCGGGGCTGAAAAGGCCCGCTCTGTTGCGTCAGCAACACTCGAGCGCACCTACAGCAATATCGGATTACTCTCACCCGAGTGATACAGGGAAACTACCCCGCTTGATGCCTGGTCGTCAGGCACATGCGGTTGCCTTCAGAGTCCTTAATTTCTGCCACGAAACAAAATTCTGCTTCGGTCTTTTCGAGCAAGATCTCTGAGCCGAGCTCAACTGCTTTTCTCAGCACCGCATCAATGTCATCAATGAGCAAGTAGAGAAAGACTCCGTCAATAGAAGGCTTGTACACATCGCCCCGGACTAAAGCGCCGCTTATTCCAACCCCATCTTCCGAAAATGGGAAGAAGGCCATGTCATAACCATGAATTGAGCCCCGTTCAAATTCAACTTCTAGGAGTGTTTGATAAAAGTTGATCGCGCGTTCCATATCCACGACAGGAATCTCAAAGAAAGCACCAAAATTGACAGCCATGTTTCAAGAATAGATGATCCGAACCTAGGCCCGAAGATCACTAAGCGCCTGTCAGAATTCGGCGATGTCAATCAAAACTGCGTGAGCAACAATGCGGTACGCCACACTATGCGGTGGATGACAAGCCACCAATGACAACGTTTGATCGTTCGACGTTGACGCATACAGCAACGGATCTGTTGGCAGTCGAATATCAACGCCAGTCACCCTGTAGGTGTAAATCTTTTTCCCGATGGTCAGATACACCAGCGAGTTTTCACCAAGCCTGTCAATGTTCTTAAATTCGTGACCGTGCGACACGCGATGTCCGAAAATTGCAACGTTTCCAGGCTGATTTGGCGTGCGTGATTCAACAAGATGCGCCGGATCAATGTCAACAAACTCAGTTCCATCTCTCACCAAAGATGTCAAACCGATCTGCGGAATCGAAATGTACCCCGGAAATCCATCGGCATCAGGCAGCGAATTACGTGGGGCCCCCTGTGTCGAAGCTTGTGGGCTCCCCGTAAACCAACCGAAAATATCTACTATCAAATCGGTTCCACCGTACGAGTAAAACGAAACACCTCGAGTTCCCGACGCGAGTTGCACATGGTTCGGCGCAGTTATTCCTGCCAGATCAGCATTAAGGTTTGACGAATTTGGCTGAACCGTGCCGGCTGGATAGACGGTGACATAGCCTTCGCCTTGAGCGCGAGTCATCGTGACATTGAGGGCTACGGCCGACGCACCCGAACCCGGAATTCCGGCTTGACCAGCAGTTCCTACTTCAACTGTCCAATCATGATGTAGGGCAACATTTTCCCCAAGTGGATTTGGAGTCGAACGCGTATCCAATAATCGAGTTGGCGAAACGGGAACGAAAAGACCGTCCAGACTCACTGCGGCGCCAGCACCCGTGTAATAACCCATGATGTCAACGAGCAAGTCGCCACCGGCATATGAATAAAACTCAACGCCGCTTGCCGTTGGTTTCACAATGACTTGATTAGCAATTGTTTGACCAGAGAATGAAATGTTGATATTTGATGTTGTGCCCGGATCTTGTCCTGCGGGATATGCCGACCAATAGCCAAAGCCGTTGGCACGTAACCTTGATTTAACGGCGGTGACGTTCAAGACCAAACCTTCTGTATCTGCCGGTATCCATGCAGGCAAAGACAGGCGCACCGTTCGGCCTTCACCCACCGTCGCGTTACCTTCGCGGGTGTTGAGTAAGCGTTGCGGCGTGAGAGGGATAAAGCGACCAGCTCTTGTCGCTCCTGACGGGCTGTAATAACCAAAAACATCAACCACTAAATCTGTAGCGACTGATGTATACAAACCAATTATCCCATCGCCGCCCAAACGGACAGTCACAAGGTTGGCCACCATTTGACCGCTGCGTTGAATGTTGACATTCGAAGTATTGGGCAAACTTGGGTCCCCCCACGGGAAAACCGTGACATACCCTTCTCCTTCAGGCGCAACCACCGTGACGTTAAGAACGACTGCGGTGGCCGTATTTGGGACACCAGCCAAACCTCTGATGAGAACCGGGTTATATGAATCAGTGCGAGCTTTACTAGA
>JBIKOO010000035.1:0-16965 GCA_044358015.1 Ilumatobacteraceae bacterium | reverse complement strand
TTGTCAGGCATCATGGACGCCTTCGCCAAGAGCATCAGTTACGGCTTGCAGTACGGCGTGCCAATGCGAGCCTTCGTCGAAGCATTTGTCAACATGCGTTTCGAGCCAGCAGGTATGACCGACGATCCGGACATCCGTTTCGCCGCTTCAATCATGGACTACTTGTTCCGCCGTATGGCACTTGAATACTTGACCTACGCCGAGCGCGAAGAGTTGGGAATCTTCTCGATTGACGAGCGTTTGCAGCCCACGTTGCCAGGTGTTGAAGAGTCGTCCTACGTCTCATCAACCGGAAGCGATGTTGCTGCCGATCCGAAGAGCATTCCTTCAGTCGAAGAATTGGTCACTCAGCTTGAAATGGGAATCGCTCCGGTGGCTCCTGTGAGCGATCACTCGGCCGAGATTGCTCGTAAGGCGCAGAAGCACAGCGATGCACCGATGTGCATGCAGTGTGGTGTGCAGATGAACCGTGCCGGTTCATGTCACGCCTGCCCGTCGTGCGGTAGCACCTCTGGCTGCAGCTGAACAATCAATAACCGTTCACGATCTGGTCGGCTTTTGCTGAGGTTTTCTCCGCAAAACGCCGACCAGATCTTTTTGGTGCTTGATGCGTTGTCGATCTGGGCTGGCAAAAGCTGAGAAAACCTCAGTTATTTCCGACCAGATCGCCCCTAGCTTCTTGGCGGCCGTGGGCGTAAGCGTCGATCGCGCGGTCTTTGTCGAACAGATGATGTGGCAATGTTGCAATCGTGGCTGTTGCCGCAGTCGGTGCAAATAAACGTACGTTTCCTCCGCATGATTTTTTCCAGGCAGCGATTTCTCGATCGGTATTGCGTTCAACCAAGTTATTGAATGGTCCGAACATTGCGCCGGCAAGTGGGGCGATCACAATCAACAAATCTGCTGGAGCCGCTAAGTCAACGCTGACTCCTGAACGTACGCCACCGTCGATATACCAACGGCCCTCAATGCGTTGCGGTGCTAATAAGCCAGGCACTGCCGATGATGCAGCGACGATCGTTGACAACGGAAACTTTGCTCCATCAAGTTCGGTGCGACGTAAACGGGGGAGCGCACACGCGATTGCACGCACATTGCCGCGCATCGCATTACCGAAAACACGTCGTGCCGAGTTAGCAAGCACGCCAGATCGTGGGTCAGGAAATCGCGGCACATCAAGCGCAGCGAGTTGCTCAAAGCCAACGCCCAGAGCAGTCGCTGCGGCGGCCCACGAGCCAGCTGAAGTGCCGATCATTGGTGCTTTTGTGAGATCGATCCCTTGCTCACGCAATCCATCAATCACACCCATCGCATACCCAATTCCAAATAAGCCTCCGCCACCAAAGGCGCCAGCGAGCGGAACATGCGTGACGTGATGCATCAGGGTTCACCAATCAGTTGGTGTGTAGTCCTTCAAGAATTGACCCCACACATGCTTTCCAGTGTTGGCACCGTCAATGATCGGGTCAACAATGCGGGCTGCACCATCAACAATGTCAAGCGGTGGATGGAAGTGATGCTCTGAACGTTTGCGGTCGGCCAAGTGCGCGGGGTCTTCGTCGTTAATCCAACCTGTATCGACACTGTTCATGTGAATACCATCGGCGTGATAATCGGCGGCCGATGTACGCGTCATCATGTTGAGTGCAGCCTTGGCCATATTGGTGTGCGGATGGCGAGTGGTCTTTAACTTGCGGTAGAACTGCCCCTCAACTGCCGACACATTCACGATGTGCTTGTCGCGATTGTCGGTGCGCAACATCAAGGGCTTCAAGCGTGCATTCAACACAAAAGGTGCGACTGCATTCACCAACTGAGTTTCAAGTAATTCAACTGACGAAACTTCAGCCAAAGTGAGTCGCCACGAATTGCGGTCGCGTAAGTCAACCTGTTGCAAGTCTTGGTCGAGTTGGCCCTCGGGGAAAAGATGCGAAGGCAGGTCGCGATCTTCGGCAATGAGTTCAGCCTGTGATAATTCGGCTGAGCGTGTAATGCCTGGTGCAGTGGTGGAACCAAGTCCGGCAAGTTCTAAGGCTTGGTCTTCGCCAGTGGGCAACATGTTGTATCCACGTAAACCTTCGTATGCACCCACGAGTTCACGAACATGTTTGGGCATATCGGTAATTGACGCGCTTTCGAGTTCCATCATGTGGCGATAAAACTCGGGTGGTCGACGCACCGTTTGACAGGCGTTATTCACGATGTAGTCAAGTCGGTCGTACTTGGTCATTACATGATGGCAAAAGGCTTCAACGCTGGGCGTGTGGCGAAGGTCAAGGCCATAGATCTCGAGGCGATGACCCCAATCAGCAAAGTCGGCTTCGGCCGCATAACGCATCGCTGAATCTCGTGGGAAACGAGTCGTCACAATCAGGTGAGATCCGGCGCGCAACAATTTGATTCCGGCTTGGTAACCAATCTTCACTCGACCACCAGTGAGTAACGCAACACGTCCAGACAGATCGGCAGTTTCACCGCGCTTGTTGTAATTGAATTCGGCGCACGCAGGACACAATTGATCGTAAAAGAAATGAATCAGCGAGTACTTGACCTTGCACACATAGCAATGCTGTTCTTTGTTGGTCTCGATAAAGGCCGCGCTCGTTAGATCGTCGTCGTTGATCTCGTCGCCTTCGACAAGCTCGGGTGGAAAAACGTTGGGCGTGACAAAGACTGGTTTGGCCCGAAGCGCGCGAATCGCTGCTTGCGCCAAATTTTCTTGGTGACGCGCCGTCTTTTCGTTCTTGTCGCTGCGGCGTTGATCCTTGATGAGTTTGCGACGTAAAGCTAAATCGGGTTCGTATAGATCGCCAGCCAGGCTCAACAACTTCACACGAACTTCTTTTGGAATAGCCGCGAGCAACGTGCGATCGCCAACAAGCGATTCAAGTAGCTCAATCGTTGCTAAGACTTGTGGGTCTAAAGCATCAATGTCAGGGTCGTGATTGGGCATTGATGAATGTCACGAATTCAGTTCGAGAAACACCAAAGGAATTTCGCGATCGGTCTTGTTTTGGTAGCCGCCGTAGTTGGCGTACTTGGCGGTGATTTCGGGCCACAACTTGGAACGCTCTTCTGAAGTGGCAATGCGGGCGGTGCGAGTGGTCTTCTTGCCACGAATATCAACTTCAACGGTGGGGTTGGCTTGCAAATTCAAGAACCAAGCCGGATTATCGTCGTCGCCGCCTTTGCTGGCCACAATGACCCACGTTTCGCCAATCTGAATGGGCGAGGTGAGCATGACGAGACGCTTTTGTCCGCTCTTGCGACCCGTCGTGGTGAGCTTCAGAACGGGCATCCTGCCAGCGTCCCAGCCAACCTTGCCAAACGACACGGTGAGGAGTGTCTTGTGGATGGCATTCATGGACTTCAAAACAAAGCGACTGGGCATGGCGTTTACGGTATCGGGGTCACCAGTCGCCCCGTCGGCCCGCTTTCTTGTCGCTGTCCTTTTTCTTGCTTGAGAGCCGTCGTTCAATGGCACCTCGGCTGGGTTTTGTCTTGCGCCGTGGTGGAGCCGGGGGAGCCGCAGCAACATCAATCATCTCGACGAGCTTGGCCAGGCATAACTCGCGGTTGCGCCACTGGCTACGGGTCTCTTGGCAGGTCACGGTGATCTGTTCACCAAAGGCTGCAACGATGCGCTCGCACTTGACGATTGATCCACTCAGAGAAGCCGTTAAAACGGTCAGAGTGGCCTTTGATGAGACCTTATTGACATGTTGACCGCCAGCACCTGTGGAGCGAGCAAATGACCATTCAATGGCGTCATCAGGAATCTCGATTCCGCGCGTTGTTTTCACCTCGCCATTATGACGCAAGAAAATGCATGAATCAGTTGCGCGGAACTTTGATCCACGGCTGATCTTTGTCAACACGGGGTTCGCCTGGCAGACCAAGAACCTGCTCACCCAAAATGTTGCGCATGATCTCGCTCGTGCCACCTTCAATGGAGTTGGCTCGTGAACGCAAGAACGAGTGGCGTACTCCGCCTTCTGAACCATCAACCGACAAACCATCGGGACGACGGAAAGTGAAGTCGTAGTCGACCATGCCATTTGCTCCAAGCAACTCAACGCTGAACTCGGTGACCTTCTTGTTGAATTCGGCCAACATCAACTTGGCAATTGAGCCTTCTGGTCCGGGGTTGCCAGCCTTTGCTGCTGCCGCACCGCGAGCATTCGTTAAACGAAGTGCTTCGCTCTTGCAATACAGCTGCATCATTTGATCTTTATGAGCACCAGTTTGTAGTTCTGGCGCCAGTTCTTTCCAAATGCGAATGGTTTCGTCAATGGGTCCGCGACGCTTGGCGTTTCCGCCACCGCCGCCACCGATTGCTGTGCGCTCGTTCATCAGAGTCGTGAGCGCAACACGCCAACCTTCGCCGACTTCGCCGACTCGTTGCGAATCAGGAACTCGAGCATCGGTCATGTAGACCTCGTTGAATTCTGCTTCGCCGGTGATCTGACGCAGTGGACGAACTTCAACTCCTGGTGAGTGCATGTCAATCGCGAAGTAGGTCATGCCCTTGTGCTTGGGCTGATCGGGATCGGTACGTGTGACGAGCATGCCCCAGTCGGCGAGGTGCGCCAAGGTGTTCCAAACTTTTTGTCCGTTGATGACCCATTCGTCACCGTCGCGTACTGCACGCGTTCCGAGACCAGCAAAGTCGGAGCCAGCACCAGGCTCACTAAACAACTGACACCACTTTTCTTCGCCGGTGAACATCGGGCGCAAGAAACGCTTCTTCACTTCATCAGAACCATGAGTGGCAATTGTTGGTCCGGCCAGCGCAATGAAGAATGTCGCGGGGTCTTGTGGTGCCGCGCCAGCTTTGCGAAGTCGTTCTTCGACGAGACGGTTGAGATCGGGTCGAACGCCAAGGCCGCCGCAATCAATGGGGAAGTGCACCCATGCCAAACCGTGGTCGTAACGCGCTCCGCGGAAAGCAACGTTGTCCATTGACTTTGGATCGTTGGTGGCGAGAAGCGCATCGAGTGCGGCTTCAACGGTGGCTTTGGCAGTATCGACTGATGTGGCGGTGCTCATGACATAAGTATCTCAGCCATGAAGGTCAATGAGCAAAGCCTGCGCACATTTTGATGGAATCTGATCGTTGAAGTGGTGTCAGGAAAGTTCCTAACGAAAGGATCAACGTGCGTCATCCACCAAGTTATTTATTGGACGATTGGGAATGGGACATTTGGGACCACCCGAATTTTGATAGAGCGGCGTGGGAAAAGGCGGGTTGCCCCACTGACAATATGGAAGCCTTTATTGTTAAGCGTTATCGCCGGCTCACTGGGTGGGCCGAAATGGAACGCCGCATGCAGTTGATCTTTGCTGACCCGCGGTTCAACGTCGAACTCTGGGAGGAAGCAGGATGCCCAGCCGAGATTGGCTTTCGCATTCGCCAGTTCATTCAGTTACCCCCGGGCGAAATGCCCTTAGGTTGGGAAGACGAGAACGTGATGGACGAAGATTTTTGGCCAAAGAAGCGTCGGGGTCTGCCCGTTTTGTGGACGCGACGGGTCAAGCCAACTGTTATCCCGAAACGATTCGTCTAGTCATGGGATTGTTTGGTGCTTATTTGTCGTATCGACATGGCAAGAAAAAGGCTGAACGGAAGGCAGCGATGGAGAGCGCACGGGATGAACGAATTCGCCGCCGCACTGATCCCGTTTGTCAATCGTGCGGCCATCGACAAAGTCAACATTCTGACGATGGCCAAAACCTCTGTCCGAAATATCGGTAATTCGGGATATCGGTAGTTCGGGATATCGGTAGTTCGGGATATCGGTAATTCGGGAAATCAGTATGTCACATCAACGTTTGGCAAGTTCCTCGCGAATGGCTGGATGAACAATCTCGCCAGATTGCACATTGACCGCGCCGATGAGTTCAGGATGAACAGTGACAGCGTGTGTCCAGCCTGCAGCGAGCGCTCGGATGTATGGCAATGTCGCCGCAGTCAAAGCAGTCGTTGAAGTCCGCGGAACTGCCGCCGGCATATTCGGAGTTGCTGATACTCGAACATGGCCCATTGATCGAACTGGATCGGTGTGCGATGTTGCTTGCACTCCTTCAACGCATCCACCTTGATCAATGGCGATATCAACGACAACTGCACCTTCGGGCATCAGTTCAAGAATGCGTGAGGTAATCACTTGCGGCGCGCGATGACCGGGGGAGAGCACTGCTCCAATGATGACTTCGCACTCTGGCGCAATGTGCTCAATGATCTCAGACCCAGATTGCACAGCTCGCGCTCGTGGTCCGCACAACGCGGCAACCTGCTGGGCGCGCTCGAGGTTGATGTCGGCAATGATGACCTCAGCACCCATTCCAGCAGCGACCTCTGCGGCATGACGTCCCGAAACTCCCGCACCGATCACTAACACCGTTGCCGGTTCAACACCAGGAATGCCGCCAAGTAGTACGCCGCGACCACCAGTGCGGGCTTCCAAAAATGACGCCGCCAATTGCGTGGCTAGTCGACCGGCGACAGCGCTCATGGGAGCGAGCAACGGATAATGGCGATCAATTTCAACAGATTCGTAGGCAATTGCTCGGCAACCCGAAGCGCATAAAGCATCAGCAACTTTGGCTTCGGCTGCAAGGTGAAGATACGTGAAAAGCGTGTGGTGAGGTTGGAAACATTGAAACTCCGATTCTTGAGGTTCTTTCACATGCAACAACAGGGTCGCTTGGGTGAATACTTCGTGAGGTGTGTTAACGATGATCGCTCCGGCATCGGAGTATTCGCGATCGGAAAACCCAGAGCCGAGGCCCGCGCCGGCTTGCACGACCACCAGGCGACCATCATCTATTAAGGCTTTGGCCCCGTTAGGCGTGAGCGCGACTCGCCGCTCGTTGGCTTTAACCTCGCTGAGCACTCCGACGACTTGGGGTAACGCCCACTGTTGCACCATGCCACCATTGTGCGTCTGCTGACCTTGAGAATCAAGAGAACAAAGTCATCAATAATTGGCAAGAACCAGTTAGTTGGTGAACCCGCTGAAGACTCCACGAGCTTGAACTCGTTCCATGAAGTCGGGCAAGTAAGCATCGGTCGGGAATTCGCGAACCATCTCATCGAGAATCACTGCATCCGCACCCACCAAGATGCGCCAGTCGCCGCGCTTCACACCATTCAAAATGACTCCGGTCGCTTCGGCTGCAGACATCGGGGCGTTGTCGCGGAATTGTTCACCTTGGGCCTGAATGCCGAGACGTAAGTCTTCGTCACTCGCGGCGCTGACATCGAGTCCAGCCTTGGCTAAACGTGTGCGCATCTGAGCAATCTGTTCTTCAGTCATTTCTTTAGGATCAGCCCCAAGCAGTTTGCGCGAGTTGATCGCAATTGAAGTACCGATGTGGCCAGGCATGACAACTGATGCCCGCAACGTTGGGGCATTCATGCGGAAATCGGTGATCAGTGCTTCGGTGAAGCCCTTCACCGCAAACTTCGCCGCACTGTATGCCGTATGGGGAACGTTGGGGCCAAGTGAAGCCCAAAAACCATTGACCGAACTGGTATTAACGACATGGCCGATTGGTGCGTCGAGCAACAACTGCAAGAACGCACGAGTGTTGTAGTACACCCCGTACCAACAGACTCCAAAAGTCTTTTCCCAAGACTCACGATCATCATCAACGATGCTTCCGCCACCGCCGATGCCGGCATTGTTGAACAATAGATTCACATGCGGGCGCCATGCGGCAACGGCATCACGAAACGCCAACACTTGAGACTCGATTGATACATCGGCGATACCCGTCAAGATTTTCCCGCTATTGCCATCGGCTGCACAGATAGCCACCGTTTCGGCGAGGGTGTCTTCCATGACATCGCAGGTCGCCACATCGCAGCCGTCGGCGGTGAGCTGGCGCACAAGTTCACGACCCATGCCGGTGCCGCCACCCGTCACGACGGCAACTCGTCCAGCAAACCCATTTTCAAAACGCTCGGTCATTGTTTCCCCCAATGTGTCATTGAGGAAAACAATAACCGAGACGCTCAGCGGTTGAAGGGGTCGTTCGGATCAAATCGACCCTTGCGGCCTTTGTTGGTCGAACGCATTGTCGAAAATTGCGCCTTCATATCGCGCTCAGTGAACTCTTCAAGGCGACTAGCCAGTTCCACCAATTCATGGATTTCGCTCGGATCGGCACCGATGGCGACCAATGTTGCGATGGCTTGATTGAAAAGATCGCGGGCCTCGTCTATCTTGCGATGACGAGCCAGCGCAATCGCATCACGACGAAGTTTGGCAACTTTCAAGAGAAGTACTTGGTGGGTGACCCGAGGGTCGACTTCACGAATTTCAGCGTTGTCGTCGGTTGCAGTAACAACAACGGGAATCTGTGTTTCATGAAGAGCGATTGACCCAACTGTTGAGGCCCATTGCACTGTGAGATTCGCGATGGTAAATGCGCCTGGCAGCAAACGTGGACGAAGAGTGAAGCGCACCACGATTCGACGTACTTCATCGCCACACGCATCGCCGATGACGACCTTTTGTAATCCGAGAACTGTTGGCATGTTGATGATGTCGTATTCATTGAGTACTTCAAAAGCGGCCGTTGACTCGGTCGGTTGAATTGCCACTGAAATGTTTTGTGCGACAACACTGGCCAGACCGGCGAATTCTTGATTAAACACATCAAGCGCTTGATCTGGTCCAGCGCACCAGTAGTCGTTGCCGCCGCCAGAATCAGCCATACCGGCCAGCAATGTTTCGTCGTGTCCATTGGCAAAGCCGATCATGGATGTGCTGATGCCATGCGTGACTCCTCCACGGGTCATGGTGCACAACTCATCGTGATTCTGGATGCCAGAGTTCGCATGGCCATCGGTCAGAACAACAATGCGCTTGATTGCGGGTGCACGTCCAGCAACTACCGGAGCGTTTGAAAGGATTGCGCAACCCTCCAACCAGCCACCTGACAAATTGGTCGAGCCACGACTATGGACATTTTCTATTTGACGCCGAACAACATCAACATTGTGATGTGCCAGTGGGAGCACTGTTTCAATGTGCGAATCAAATGCGACGACGGCGATGCGGTCTTGTGGTCCGGCGACACGAATCAACTCCAGTACTGCTTTACGCACTGCAGCCATCGGTTCGCCCTGCATTGATCCGGAACGGTCGATGACCAAGGCGATATCAAGTGGGGCGCGTTCAACTGCGGGCGCTGGAGGTGCGGTGAGTTCCAGCAATAAGTTGACGACTTCGTCGTGTTGCGTGAGGATCAGAGACTGGTCAAGGGCGATGGTCGGTTTCATAGGTGTCTGCTTTCGTTGAATCGAGAGTTGGGTACATGAATCTTGTGAACAGAATTGTTCACAAGACATGAACGACGGCACGCCTCAAAAATGTGCGTTTGTCCTGCATATGAGATTTTTCGCACGAGTTGCTCAAGAGTTTGAAAGTGAGCGCCGATACCTCTTTTCGTGATGAGTCAGCAGTTTTTTCAGAATCCCCATGAGATGCAAGATCACTTGCCCCGCAAGTTTCGCTTTGCACCCTTTGTCGTTTTGATCGCCCTCGTGTCATATGCCGTCATCGTGATCGCCATGTTGACCGCCCCCGACACCGCTCAGGCCAAAGGCTCGGCTCCTGCCGCGAAGGTGGCAATCGACACCTCCAACTCGACTCCTTGGACTTTGCCCTCAATGCCCGCGAAATGTACTGATGTTCAAATTGCTACTGGCGCTGTTGCATCGTGTGTGATTTCGAAATACACCGATGCCACCAAAAATGGTTGGGGAACTCCACCATTTCCCATTGCAGCTGACGGGACGTTGAATCCCGGATGGAAAAGCAACGGCTGGGCATATTCGGGTTCGCCGGCATTAAAGGATTGGGAAGCGGCGTTATGGAAAAACGCTGACAAGGTTGGAACGATTAGGGCCGGAGCGCTGCAAGCGCCCCCGGCCGCTTTGGCATTATTCGAAGGTTTTCTAGGCGAGATTCAGGCCAACGGATATCGCATCAGCGATGCAATTGGTTACAACTTTCGCTGCACATCGAACACTCGCAAAGACTGTGTCGGTCTGACAAGGGCTTCATTGTCAAACCACGCTTGGGGTTTGGCTATTGACTTCAACGTCGGCGCGAACCCCGAAAAGCGTTACATGCCCAATGCTGAGTCGCCAACCACTGCTTGTGGGGTTCCGATGGCCACCAACATTCCGCAGTGGGTTGTTCAAACTGCCGAAAAATGGGGATTGCTGTGGGGCGGCTATGGCTGGAGCGGTGGTTGCACGACCCCGGTGACGGTGAAGAGCAACGTCATTCGCGATCCGATGCACTTTGAATTTCGCGGAACAGTTGAGGAAGCAGTGAAGATCGCTTCGGTCAACGGTGTGTCGGTCAAGCGTTACTGCAGCAACGTTATTGAAGCTGGCGCGACTATTCGCAAATGCACATGGCAAGATCGTCCGCAGGCTGGATGGCGAACATCAGTGCCGTTGCAGGGGCCGGCTGGTGCAACATCGGCGCTCGTCAACATCACGTTGACTGGTGCAAACGAAGCAGGGTATGTGACCGCCGAAAGTTGCGGTGGAAATGTGACGGGAGATCGCGCTTGGTCTAATGGCAATGTCGCGGTCGGCGCAACGGTAGCCAACCTCGCAGTTGTACCGCTTGATGAATGGGGTCGATTCTGTTTGTATAACTCAAGTCCGATGCACATCATTGTTGACGCGCAAGGATTCTTTATGCCCTCACGTCTCGCTGACAGCAAAGCCACAATGTTTACACCCCTGTCACCAACTCGGGTACTTGACACGCGAAGTGCCGGTGGAAAAGTCGTCGCGCTGAACGAAAATGGAGTTGTCGTCGCGCATGCTCCCACTGGTTCGGTAGCGATGTTGTCGAACATCACTGTGACTGGTACAACTGGTGCGGGTTACCTCACTGCTGATTCATGTGAAAACCTGCAAGCTGGTGAACAGACTCGCTCAAATATCAACTACGGCAATGACGACACTGTTGCAAACTTGGCAGTGGTACCGATGGGAGTCGTTGGTGACAAGCCAGGTTTTTGTACCTTGGCCAATGCCAGCTTGAACCAGATCATCGATGTGCAAGGAGTCTTCGCACCCAGCCCAGTCGGCCAGTGGGGATACTCGCCAGCTGTGCCCACCCGCCTGATTGACACTCGTAAGTGCACTGATAACTGTGCTGATGTGTTCAAAGCCGGAGCAGTCATCAAAATGTCAGCCCCGGCCGGCGCTTCGGCCGTGCTGATTAATCTCACCTTGACCGATGCCAAGGCCGCTGGATACGCCACTGCCGACAAGTGTTCGGCTTTGGTGCCTGGTCCACAATCGCAATCAAATGCCAACGCGACAGTCGGTCGATCGGTCGCAAACTTGGCTGTTGTTCCCGTTGACGCAGATGGCTCATTCTGCATTTACACATCGTCAGCGACCAGGGTGCTCGTCGATGTTCAAGGAACATTTTCTCCTTCTGGCGATCTGCGCTTCATTCCAGTGAGTTCGGTGCGACGCTTCGACTCGCGCAAAGTCGCCAACTGAAGTTCCCTATGTTGCGTCTGATGACATGGAATGTCTGGCATCACTTTGGGCCGTGGCAAGAACGACAAGTGGCGATTGAACATGTCATCAAAGACGAAAATCCTGATGTGCTTTTTTTGCAAGAAGTCCATACCACTGAAAAGCAAGCAGAAAACTTGGCTGCGAAATTTGGTTATCAATGCGTCGTAACTACGAGCCCCTGGAATATGGGGAACGCAGTTTTGTCCAGGTGGCCGATTGTTCGATTTGGTCAAGTGGCTCTTCCAAATGCTGCCGGCGAACCTGCGCATCGCCGAGCGCTGTGGGCAGTGCTTGATACACCGTGGGGGCAATGGCCCGTCATTGGTACACACATTGATCATCGCTTTGATGAATCGCATGTTCGTCAGTTACAAGTGGACGCTATTTCTGATCTTGTTCTGACTTTACGCACCGACCCAAGCGCCGATCTGCCCGTTCTAGTTGGTGGTGACTTCAACGCGGTGCCCGATAGTGATGAGATTCGTCGGTTGACCGGTCGAACAGTTGTCAAGAATCGCAATGTTGTCTTCGCCGATATGTGGGAACTCAAAGGCGAAGGATTCGGGCATACCTGGAGTGATCGCAACGAGTATCTCGCCAATGCCAACTGGCCGAATCGGCGTCTTGATTATCTCTTTGTGACATGGCCAAGGCCTAAACCGGTCGGGAATCCGGTTCGAGTTTGGCTCGCTGGTGTTGAGCCCGTGGGTGGGGTACAAGCCAGCGATCACTTTGCAGTAGTTGCTGATGTGCTGACCGAGCGATCAGTTGACACTAACGAATAGGCCTGCCAGCGACTAAGTTTGTCCGCGGTATGGCAACTCTGCGGTTTAGTTTCGGCACTATGGGCTCGGGTAAGAGCACTTTGGCACTGCAGATTCACCACAACTTGGCGGTTCGTGATCGCCAAGGGCTTTTGCTCACGAAACTCGACCGCGATGGCACTCAGGTCACTAGCCGATTGGGCGTTTCGGCCCCTGCGGTTGAAGTGTCGCCTGAAATTGATTTGTTTGAACTTGCGCAATCGCGCATGCCGCTTGATTTTGTGGTGTGCGACGAAGTTCAGTTCTATTCCATTGCCCAATGCGATCAGTTGGCACGTGTCGCAGACGATCTTGATGTTGATGTGTACGCCTTTGGGCTGATTACTGATTTCAAAGGACTGCTTTTTGAGGGCACAAAACGCATGCTTGAGGTGGCCAACGAACGAGTCGAAATGCAGGTTGAAGCCCGATGCTGGTGTGGTTCGCGAGCAACGCACAACGCTCGAGTCGTGAATGGTGTCGTCGTGTACGAAGGCGAGACCGTGGTCGTCGGCGACACGAGTGATGTTGCGACACCCATGTTTGGTGATGTCGTTCGCTACGAATTGCTGTGTCGCCGGCACTATGTGCGCGGCGACATGGGCGAAAGCGTTACTTCCGAATAATCAGTTCCAGGCGCAGGGCATGCGCTTGATGCCGTTAATGAATGCACTTTGCAGCATGGCGGGTTCGCCAGTGGTGCGCATGTTGGGCATACGTCGACGGATTTCATCAAACATCACCGATACTTCGCGGCGGGCCAAGTTGGCACCGAGGCAGAAGTGAGGTCCGCCGGCACCGAAACCAACTTGTGGCGTTGCCGAGGTGCGCGTGATATCAAACTTAAATGGATCAACAAACACTCTCTCGTCACGGTTACCTGAGCAGTACCACATCACGACTTTCTCGCCGGCAACTAATTTCTGCCCCGAAAGTTCGGTGTCTTCGGTGACGGTGCGACGGAAGTGAATGACGGGTGTTGCATAACGAACGATCTCTTCGACAGCAGTTTTTGTGTGTGCGTCAAAGTTGTTGAACCACAAAGCCTTTTGCTCGGGGTGATCGGTTAACAACTTCATGCCATGGCTAATGGCATTGCGTGTTGTTTCGTTGCCAGCCACAACGAGCAAGATGAAGAAGGAACCGAATTCTTGAGCAGTGAGGCGTTCGCCATCAACGACCGCGTTCATCATTGCCGACGTCACGTCTTCTCGTGGATTCTTGACGCGATCTTCGCCAAGCGCTTGGGCATAGGAGAACATTTCAATGGCGACTTTCATCAAGTCGTCCAGTGATGAACCAAATTCAGGGTCACCGACGCCCAAGATCACATTGGTCCAGTGGAAGATTTGCTTGTGATCTGATTCGGGGATTCCCATCATGTCGCAAATGATCTCAAGGGGGAGTGCGGCCGCGACTTCTTCAACGAAATCGCATTCGCCTTGTGGAAAGCGTTCGAGCAAATCGGTCACGAGCTTCTCGGCTCGCGAACGAACTTGGTCTTCAATACGCGCGACTTCTTTGGGGGCGAAACCGCGCGACACGATGTTGCGCAAACGGAAGTGCTTGGGATCGTCCATGTTGATCATTGAGCCGAAGAACTCATTCATCTCGGTCGGTAAGTCGCCGATGTTTGAACCTTTACCACTGCAGAACAATTGCGGGTTACGGCTGACATGCCAAATGTCGTCGTGGCGAGTGATGGCTCGGTAGCCAGGACCTTGGGGGAATGGTGAACCTTGGATAACGGCTTCTTCAAAATACTGAAAGGGTGATTCATCACGCAGAGTCTTGAATGCGCCTTCACGGAACGCTCGGTCCTTGAGCCAAAACTCTGGTGAAGAAAAGTCGATCTCTGACAGGGCAACGTGGGGAATTGAATCAAAATTGAACGTACTCATGGACTCTTACCGTAGTAGGCGGGTGAGCCCTGAGAACTGTCGGGCTCTAATGCGACAACTGGTTCTGCATATGGCATTGTGAAAATATGAGCGAAGAAACAGTTACTGAATTCACCTTTTTTGTGGACGCAGAACTGTTTGGTCTCGGGGGCTATGAGAGCGCTGCCTTGGCGGCTGATGAATCGGATTTGCATGAGGCTGGTGTATACAACGTCGATATTCCGCGTGGATTTGGATCTGATTTGGGTGATCGAATCCCGGTGCGAGTCACTGGCACGGCACGTGGGCTGAAGTTCTACGCTCGACTGCTCTCGCTGAAAGACCCGATGCAACTCGAAGAACTCGAACGCGTGCGGGCGGCGGCGCTCACGCGCGACGATCGATAAAGCTTGTGGGTGACAGTGAGTCAGTCTGTAAGCGGGATTCTGTAAATCGAGTTTCCTCGATCCGGTAACCATCCATCTATGCGGTCTACCCGAGGAGTTTCCGGTGACCCGGATGGACGGACCGCCCGTCTCCTCTGCTTGACCTTGCTCCGAATGGGGTTTGCCAAGCCATATGAGTCACCCCACATGCTGGTGCGCTCTTACCGCACCGTTTCACCCTTACCTGTGCTGGTTGCCCAGTCATCGGCGGTTTCTCTCTGTTGCACTGTCCGTGAGGTCGCCCCCACCTGGCTCGCGCCAGCACTCTGTCCTACGGAGTCCCGACTTTCCTCGAATGACTGACGTCATCCGCGATTACCCGACTCACTCACTGTCAGCGAGAAGTGTACGAGGGAAAAATCACTCGCCGTCGAGGTATTCGTACACCATCGAGTTCAGGCTTGGTGTTTCAAGGTTGAGCGAGGTGCGAATACCTGATTCGTTGGCAGCACCAAGAGTGACCGGAACAGGAGCCTTGGTACCAAACGCTGATGGCACGGCGTACGCAGCGGCGGGCACATCAGTCTCTTCTTGGTACTCGGCGGCAATTGAAAGACCGAATGAGGAGACCAGGCGAGTTGGGTTCAATAGTGAACCAATGACTGCGGCATGGCGAGCTTCTTGTTCACCAATTCCGATGGCAGCACCGCGCAATGCGGGGTCGGCCAACATCGGGACGTACACCTGATAGGTCGAACCAGCAATAGTTTCCAAGGCGTAGGCCAAAGCCAACACGTCGGCTACGGGATCGTCGGTTGCTGGGATCCCTTTGGCTTCGTCGCCGGTGATGAGTCGTAAAGCGGGCTCAATGTAGATCGATTGCAAACGCGGGTTGGGTTCGTTGAAAGCCTTGCCACCCAACTTCTCGGTGAGCGACGCGGTTGCTTCAGCGTGGGCCTTGTGGTCGCTCAAAAAACGAGCGGCCAAAGTGGCCGCATCACCTGACAACAGGCCAGCGGCTACAACGGCTTCGTAAACAAAAATGGCATTGTGTTCAAGCGATGTCGCAGTGCGCAAGAGGGCGATATCGGTGACTGGTGCGTCAACGAGTTCAGTCTTTTCGGGAGCATTACCGATTCGAGGGATCTCTGTTGTTGTTGTCGAACCACCACACGCTGCGAGTAGTGCACCAAACGAAATGGTGGCGCCTCCAGCGATGAAGAAACGGCGACGAGAAAGCGACGACTGCAAAGCCGGACCAAAGTCGGCACCTTGGGTTGCTTTGACAATTTTGGAGAAAGTATGAAGTTCTTCGCGATGTGAGTTGTTCATGATGATCTCCGAATCAGGCGATGGTCGTCGTGGTCTGAGCGTCTGCTGTTGCAGCCTCGGGGGTGACTAAAAACAAATCGGTGTCACTGACAGGTGACTTGCCCGCGATCGTTGCTAACGCCACAACATGGCGGGCTTCGATGATGATCATTGACGCCACAAGTGCGGCGCCTTCAGTTCCTTCAAGTGAGCCAACAACTTCGGTGTGGGCGGCAACAAGATCATTTTCAAGAGTGTGGGCAGCCAGGGCAACAGCCGTGGTGTCAGCACCAAAGTCGGCTTTGTTAGCCGCGAACAGTTTGCTGTCGCGTGCCTGCGGGGCAGCGCGTCCAATCAACGACGAGATTGCTTGGGCATAGGCGTCATGGTGGGCGGCGATTGCGACAAGGCTGGCCACATGATCGCCACCAGCACCCGCTTCAACAGCGGCATGGTAGAGATCGCGTACTGCCAATGCAGTGGCTTGAGCCGATGCGAGAAGCTCGGTGTCGGCCTCGGTGGGTCGAACTGGGCTATCGCTGATGATCTTCGAAGCGGTCACGGGGTTCCTTTCACAAACTCTTATCGACAGCCTTATGTGCCGAGACAGGCAAGAGCAACTCCAAACTCTAGAAGTCGAGACTCGAAAGTTCGGTGATCCATCCGGCGGCACGGGTCACAGCCCGCTCCCACTGGGCACGAACCGCAGGACGATCGTAGTTGGACTGCGGGTCAACAGTGGCGTGTGGCGACCACAAAGACTCAATTTCCTGAAGATTTGACCAAGTTCCGACGGCCAAACCTGCCAAATATGCCGCCCCGAGCGTGGTGGCCTCGGTGATCGGCGAGACCGAGATTGGTCGGTTGGTGGCATTGGCTAGCGCCTGAATAAAAGTGGGGTTGCGACTCATCCCGCCGTCGACCCTGATTTCGGGTACCGACACATTGGGGTAGTCGGTCTCGATGGCCTCCAAAAGGTCGGCGCCACGGTGAGCGACACCTTCGAGGACCGC
>JBIKOO010000085.1:0-6005 GCA_044358015.1 Ilumatobacteraceae bacterium | reverse complement strand
TCGGGGTTCGCTTTCACTTGCGGAACTCGCCAACGCAAAGGTGAATGACCGTCAATCAATACCCGAAACGGATTCGTGAAATCACCTTTTTGATAAATCAACAGGTTTTCGGGGTCTTCATACAACGTCACTAAATCGCTCGCCGAAATGTGATGTAGGTCTAACTGCTCGCAAGCTATGACTGGTTCGGAAACGTGCGATAACTCCATGGTCAGATCGTACTCAGCGCACCATTACGGCTTGAACTGCGACAACGCACCCGCGAGTCCGGCAAGCGTTATCGGCACCATCCAACCGTCAACAATAACTACATCACCAGCGCGTGAATCTTTGCGACAGCACTCGGCGAACAACATGTCTCGAGCGATCAACGTTGAACCTTCTAGCGATTCACCGAGTACCCCACGCGCTTTCGCAACTGTCTCAGGAGCAACACTCAATACCGAACTGCCGAAAGCGATCAACTCAGCATCAATCAATGATCTCCATGGTTGTGCGAACGCCCATTCATCAACTTCTAGTTCCGGCACTGGCAGGCGCACAGTTGTTGAGGTTTCAGTTGGCATTGACCCCACCGCATCAGGAAGATCCGCACCGCATGCTGCCAACAGTGCAGCAAGGCCAGTAACGCCAATAGTGCGTTCGAATAACTCGCGTCGCTGCATCACAAACGCTCTTTCAAAGTTCGCGCTAAACGAACCGCCAAGGCCACGATTGTCAAAGTTGGATTTGAAAAACCAACTGTCGGAAACGCTGAACCACCTACTACATACAGATTGTCAACCGCGTGACATTTGAGATTGGCATCGACGACGCCAAGATCTGGGCTTTCGTGCATCCGCGCACCACCAAGGTGATGCCCGCCGCCTTCCATGGTCACAAAATCGGCGGGATCACCAAATGTCACCGGACCAAAACCAGCCTTCATCAATTCTTTAGCAACCATTTCAAGCGAAGTTTTGATATCAACCACATCTCGATCGCTGACTCGCCAATCAAGTCGAGCTCTTTTTGAACCTAAATCATCCTTAGCCGAAATCAGCGAGATGCGACTCTCGGCATTCCAACGCTGCTCGGTGCGCGCATACAGGCCAATGACATGTGACGAAGCGCTTTTCGTAGCCGACGGTCGAGAAGATTCCCATAACTTTCGCAATGCTTCTCCATGCAGCGCCTCTTCAGGGATTGATTCAAGTGGTTCCATGGTGAATGACGTGTTGATCATTCCTCGTTCGGCTGCCAGTTGTTCGTTTACCCCAAGACCAATTTTGAATTGGGTGTCATCGATATCACGCGGATAATCAGTAAAGCCAACTAAATCTTCTGGCGCGTGATCGCCACACAACACTGCGCCAACCGCACCATGGGGATGTTCAAGAAAACCCCGACCCAAGTTGTCACTTTGAAGCAGACCCTTGACGTCCTCGGCGGCAACCAGCAATTGGCGGACATTTTCAATTCCACCACCAGCCAACACAAAACAATCGGCTGTTAACTCAAAATCAACTCCGAGATCGTTTTTGATGCGGAGTTTGCGAGCAGATGTAACACCTTCAACTTCTTCAAACGAAAAACCTTGACAGTTGGCTCCGAAGTAAATGGGAGTTTCAGATTCCTGAAGTCGATAACGGTAGTAACCGCCGAAACGTAGTTCCTTGGCGAAACGCCACACCGGCGTCGCCAACACATCGTTGCTTGAAATCACATTCTTGATACCGAGCCCACCGAGCAATTCATTTGAGTCAAATACATCACGACCAAGCGTGCAGATTTCTAGCGCGTCTTGATAGTCGTCTTCAAGGTCAGCGCGAGCAAACGGCCAACCATCACCCAGATCATTCGTACGTGGTCCAAAGGCATTCTCTTCAATACGGCGGCACCAACCAATCCAGTGATTCGTTGTACCTCCGAAATACCGCAGCCGCCAGACATCAAGATCGGGGTACTTAAAACCAGGACCTGCTGAAACTTCACCCTTGTAACGATCTTGTGACAACTCGGTGAAATCGCGATAGCCACCTTCAAGAATGACAACCGATAGTCCCGACTTTTCTAATTCAAGAGCCAAAGTGATACCAGCAGCACCAGCGCCAACCACCGCAACATCGCAGCGCGGCAACTCACGACGATTTGATTTGGCCAGATCAATAAACACTGTCATTATTCATAACAGGCGTCATCCACCAATCAAAATTCAAGAACTGTCTTTCGACCATCGCGAACGATTACCGTAAGAACGATGGTCAATCAACCCACCGCTTTAATTCGTCGTCCCAGTCCGCGACTTGACGAGGGGCTTGTCACCCATATTGAACGAACAACCGTTGACTATGAACTAGCGCTAAAGCAATGGGCCAATTACGTGGAGGCATTGCGACTTTGCAAATGGAAAATCGTCGAAGTTCCAGCCGCCGACGATTGCCCCGACAGCGTATTTATCGAAGATGCCGTCGTGATGTACAAAGGCACAGCCATCATCACCCGACCCGGTAGCGACTCACGCAAACCCGAGATCATTGAAGTCGAAAAGGTCGTTACCGAACTTGGTCACGCCATCACTCGTATTAGCGAACCCGGAACCCTTGACGGAGGAGATGTTCTTAAAGTCGGCGACATCATTTATGTCGGTAATGGCGGACGCACCAATCTTGAAGGAATTGCCCAATTCGCGGCAATCGTCGAACCGTTGGGCGCAACCGTAGTTACGGTTCCGATTTCGAAGGTTCTACACCTCAAGTCAGCAGTGACCGCATTGCCATCGGGCGAGATCATCGGGTTTGAACCACTTGTCGATGATCCAGCGATCTTCCCTGACTTCATTGCGGTTCCCGAAGAGTCAGGTTCGCATGTGGTCATCGTCGGAGACAAACGACTTTTGATGGCGGCCGATGCTCCAGAGACTGCGGAGACTCTGCGCGATATGGGTTACTTCGTCATTGAAGTCGATATCAGCGAGTTCATCAAACTTGAAGGTTGCGTTACTTGCCTGTCGGTGCGTATCCGTTGACTTCGCCCAGTTCACGAATCATGTCGTGAAAAACCAATAAAGGCTCTTCCCACTTGGGGCTCAGAAGTCCTTCCGAATAAACACCTGACTCAAGGTTGCGTTGCACCGCTTCGCAGATTCGGACATCTTCTTCCGCAACCGTTTCATTCATGGCATGAATTCGTACAAGATCGGGCGCACCCGGTTCAAAAAAGTACTCAAAGTACAAATCAATCTCATTGTGACCGCGGGGTAGCCATCGCTCGACAGCCCAGCCACCAGGGACCACGTTGAATGCGAATGTCGGATACAACCAGCCAAACATGCCAAAGACACTGTCGCCACGCGGCGGCATGACATGGACATTCCAGCGATGATCATCGCCCAAGATCACCGAATAGTTGGATGCATCAGCGTCACGAGCCATCTCGGGATGCACGCTTGGCACGTGGTAGCCCTCTAGAAAATTGTCGGCGTAGGTCTTCCAGTTGCACTTCACACGACGAATCGTTCGAGAGTGAAAGATCAGTTCTTCGACTGGCAAGTCAATGAGCGCACTCGGAAATTCATTGAGCCAATCCTCCAAAGAACAGTTACTGGGATTGAGAGCAACGAAAATCATTCCTCGGAAAGAGTCAACGAGAACTACTTCACGTTTGCCATGCCCCATTAAGGCCACTGCTAAAAACGTTGATGGACACGTGCGCACGATTTCAATGTCAATCTCTGCGACAGACTCAAACATGACGTCACCAACATTCGGAACATCACAGTCGTATCCGATATGAACCCACGAATCTCCAAACACTGATTGACGCTCATTGGTGTAGATGTCTGGGTCGGTATACCAATCGGCAGACAGCGTCGGATTGGTACTCACACATTGACACTACTTGCGTTGTGTCAGATACCTTGCTGTTGCTTCTCGGCTTTCGGGGTCACGCATGGCATAGACGAGCATGTCAGCGTCACCGGCGCTTCGACCAGTGCCCGCAATCTCTTCCATCACCGCATTGACCTGTTGTTTTGTCGAATGCAGCGAATACAGCGTCTTTGAAGCAAGATTCTCGGCTAGCTCATTCACCGTGATGTCCAAATCTTCAGGGGCCACCACTCGATTGATAAAGCCAATTGATTTAGCTTCGGCCGCATCAAAGGGGCGACAAGTGAGAACCAGTTCTTTGGTCAGCGCTGGACCAATTTCGCGTACCAATCGAGGAATGCCACCCCATGCCAACGGGATTCCTAAATCAACTTCTGGGATGATGAATGTTGTTTCGGTTGTGGCAACTCGCAAATCGCATGCTGCAACGAACACCACTCCTCCACCGACGCAGTGACCGTGCACTGCAGCGATGGTTAACTGGGGAACGTCAGTCAGTGCATTCGTAGCAAGACGTCCAAGGTCAGCAGCGATCCGTGGTGATTCACCGGCACTTGCCGAAGAGAAATCGTTGAGGTCGAATCCCGCAGAAAATGATCGGCCTGCACCAGAAAGAATCACGACACGAATGTCCTCGCGAAGTTTGAGCCATGCACCGAGTTCAACAATCTCGCTCATCAACTGGCGCGATAGTGCGTTGAGTTTGTCAGGGCGATTCAGCGTTACTCGCCCGATGCGACCATTAACTTCAACCAGGAGAGCTTCGAAATTTGGTTGTTCAGACATCAGAGAACTCGACGTACTGCCTGAATCTTGTCGGCGGTCGGCAGATTCGCCACACGAATTGAGCCACCGGTGTACGGAGCTTCGATCCACTGCGTTGAGCTAATTGCGATACCAACGTGGCTGATCTGACTCTTGTTCTTACTTGAGAAGGTGAATACCAAATCGCCAGCTTGAACTCCTGTTGATTTCCAGTCAATCGCCGTACCAATTTTCGATTGCGCAAGACTCTGGTGGGGCAACGAAACCTTGACTTTAGCAAAGGCGGCCATCGTGAGTCCCGAACAGTCGTATGAAGTCGGTCCCGCCTTACCAAATGCGTACGGCTTGCCAACTTGCGCCTTTGCGAAATCAAGAACTACTTGCAGACGTGATGGTGTTGCCGGTGCCGATGACGATGACGATGACGATGACGATATTGCTGTCACTTTGGCACCCTCTGGCAACTTCACTACCTGTCCAGGGACAATCACGCTGGTCTTCTTAAAGCCGTTCACTGCCATGAAAGATGACAGTGAGACTTTCGCCTTCGAAGCGATACCACTCAACGAATCATTCTTCACAACCGTGTACGTCGATCCACTGGCAACACTTGGCGTTGCGGCGACGGGAGTACTCGTGGCCGATGCGGCATTGACCACTGCGCTATCGGGCAACTTGATGACTTGGCCAGGCAGAATCACGCTGGTTGCCTTGAATCCATTTACTGAGAGCAAATCATTGAACTTGACTTTGGCTTTGCTCGCAATGCCCGACAAGGAATCGTTCTTTGCAACGACGTACGTCAAACCAGATGTTGTAGTCGCCACCGAAGTCCGTGACGATGATGACTTTGACGGGGATGTATTCGACGGGGATGTACTCGACTGAGCTAGTGCGCCCGGAACACCGACAACGCCCAGCATGATCGCCGAGCACAACGACACTGCAAATGTCTTGCTCAATATTTTCATGCTTCGTTTCACGGGTTTTGGTATCGGACCCGTTCACGAAGAACTTGAATAACTATTTAAAAATCGCACTGTGAGCAGGCTTTATAGACAATCCTGCATGACCTTCACCTGCTAATCAATCGCGAATTTTCCGATCCATATTCTGGTGATACATCGCAATTTTGAATTCACGTTCAGAAAGGATCTGCTCGGTGAAAGCGCTCGACTTTTTCGTGCGCGTCATCTGGTCATAGATACTGATGTCTTCACCTACCACCCCTTTCAGCACTTCCCAATGGGCCATCGTCTTCTTGTAGTACGCGGCATATTCAGGATCGCTCTGATCACCTGGGTAAATCAGTTCCCAACACAGGAATTTCGTGCGGTCTACCGATAACGGAATTGGTTGAAAGACCTGAAT
>JBIKOO010000033.1:0-18817 GCA_044358015.1 Ilumatobacteraceae bacterium | reverse complement strand
GGGCCAGATAAACAAGAACGCTTTGACAATCTCGTTGACATGACGTCGAGGTAGACCTGGTTGAACGAGATACCAGTGCCCTAACAACATCGCATCAGAAACGAACCCCAAGAATGCTGCTCCGACAATTGTTCTGATAATTGCTACTGCGTCATTGCCACCATCTGAAACACCCGCGGCGATGAGGGCGATCAAACCGAATGCCAACGGGGCGAGATCAAGTAAAGGCGCAAATTCCTTGCCGTCACCGACTTCTTTTTCCGCGCCGTCGCGGTCGATCCCGGTCATCTCGGCGATGCGCTGTGATCGACGATCATGTTCATCGACAAATCCGCTGACGCCGGCCTTGCGTCGAGCAATACTCTGACCGAGGCCGAGCGCAACAACACCAGTCACTGCGATGGCGGCAAAGTTACGAATCGTTTCGGATGTGGATGATGGCGAAGTTGAGGCAAAGCCGATGTACGCCGAGCCGCCAGCCATCATCACATAGGTGCCACGCAAGAGCCACCCGTATCCCAAACCTACTTCACGATGACGAGTCGTGAACCAACATCCCAACATGCCGCCGACGGCCCATTGCAAGAGCACTGTGGATGCGTCAAGTTCAATCACGACCTTTACGCTACGAGAACAATGAGTCGCTAAAACAGTTTCTGTTCAGGTTTCAAAAGAGGTTTAACTCTAGGATTCAACCGTGTCGTCATTTCGCCTCGCTCAATTGGCCACCGTTACAGGAATGTGCGCACTCATTCTTAGTGGCTGCTTTACGGGTCAACGGCCCACTCTGGTACCGACCGAAACTATTCCACCCATTTCCGATACGGCCATTCAAGACGTCGTAACCGTTCTTGAATCCGACCTCACGACCGCATTCACCATTACTTACGAAGTTGTCACCAAGTATGGCGACCTACGTTCCGCTGTGGCACTTGCTCATGATCCCGCGTTTGGAACGAGTATCACGATCGCCGAGGTGCGCTATATCTACCTGGCCAATGGCACGGCGTTGACGTGTTCAACAATCACTAGCGACTGCTCACCCGGAATTGATGAATCACGAGTCTCCGATCGCCAGTTGGTATCAACGATTTTCAAACAGGCAAGCGTTGATCGTCTGCAGCAAGACTCACGAGTCGCAGTCGGTTCAGCAGTTGCATCGCAAGAGGTCATCGTCGACAACCCCGCGACCTGCGTCGCGATTCCGGTCGTTGATGGAAACGGTGCCACCCAATCAAAGCGTTATTGCGCGTTTACTCAATTCGGAGTGATTGCTTCGATGGATACTGCCGATCTCGCCGTCACCGCTTTGTCGCACTCGGCAACAACCTCAGCCGACCAGTTTTCGGCCTAAGTGATTTATTCGGACGGATCACCGAAAGTACTGCGCTTCATCGAACGAGTATTCAAGATCTTTACTTCAACGAATTGGCGCGGTTTAGGCGAATGAATGACCGCTTGGCCAACTCCGAGCCACATCATCACATGACCCGGGTAGCGCAGAAGATCGCCTGCCTGAGCGGTGGCAAATGTGCGTGGATCAGCCGCCCGAATCTGCCGAGTTGAATTATGCGGAATATTGAAACCCGCTTGACTCCAGGCAAACGATGTCAAACCCGAGCAGTCAAAGCCGATACCCGGCTTCATGGCGAAGCGTTTGTAGGGAACGCCCACTTGAGTCAAAGCCGCGATCAAAGCGGTTTGATGGTTGATATCTGAGTCGGCCCAAGCAGCTTCGAGTTCATCGGCATTCAGAACCAAACGATCAGCGATCAGTTCGGCAACTTCGCGACGCAAACGGACAAAGGTGGCGCTGAGTTCGTGACCACGATCAGATCGCATTGAATCTTCACGCAATTGGTCAAGCGCTTGATAGGCCGCCATCGCCACGGGGTCAACATCAGGTATGGCAACTGCTGCCGGCAATTTCGCCGACATCGACTCGGCCGAAGCGATTGAGGCCAGAGTTGGGCTGAGCGTTAACAGCGAGGTCACCACGCCAACGACGGCCAGACCTCGACGACAACGACCCGTCACCCGTCGGTTTTGTCTAGGTGAATCAATCATTTCTCATCTCCAATCAGTCGTTCCGAACAATTTTTGACACGATATCGCAACACAACTGTCACATTTGTTGCGCCCCCGACACATTCAGACCACGAATTGCGTCATTTGATGACAAAAGTGCTGGTCATCGGGCAAGATGAAGCTGTGGAACTTTCCCCAGATCATGAGTCACACTCCCCGCCGACTGACTCGGTAGCAGTACTGCTGGCTGCCGGCGCGGGCTCACGGTTTTTGGGATCTGAACACAAACTTCTCGCCACCTTGCCGCATACGAATGGCAAAAGTATTTTCCAGACGTCGTTACAGCAGGTCTTGGAGGCAGGCTTTACGACGGTCATCGTGGTGACTGGCGCCGCCGAAATTCCTGCCACCATGGTGGCGCATCGCAACGTTGTCGTCGTCCATAACAATCGTTGGGCCGACGGGCAAAGTGGTTCTGTGCTCATGGGCATCCGCGAGGCCCAACGCCTCAACGCCAGTGCGGTGGTCGTTGGTCTAGCCGATCAGCCCTTTGTCACGGCCGAAGCATGGCGCCGGGTCGCCCAAGCCCACACCCCGATTGCTGTGGCCGCCTACTTCGGCCGCAACGGCAATCCCGTTCGACTTCATGAATCAATCTGGGAATTATTGCCAAAATCTGGCGACTCCGGAGCCAGAGATCTCATCCGCCTGCGTCCCGAGCTCGTTTCGCAAGTAGATTGCCCTGGTTCCGCGGCCGACATCGACACGCAGGAGGACCTTGCGCAATGGACCTAAACCACACTTTCACCGTCAATCAACCCATCGCCGAAACCTGGGTTGTTCTCACCGACCTTGAGCGTATTGCGCCGTGTTTGGCCGGTGCTGAACTACATGAAGTACACGGCGACGTGTTCAAAGGCGGAGTCAAGATCAAAGTCGGGCCGATCGTGGCCCAATTTAAAGGTGAAGCACAATTCGTTGAATTAGACGCGGTCAACTTCCGCGCCCACCTCAAGGCATCGGGTCGTGACATTGGCGGCAAGGGCAACGCCTCTGCAACGATCACTGCCCAACTCACTTCTGTTACGCCGACGAGCACTTCGGTCAACGTTGTTACCGATCTCGCCATCACCGGCAAGGTCGCACAATTTGGACGCGGCGCACTTGCTGACATCAGTGAAAAACTCATCGCTCAATTCGCAGACAACTTGAACGCCTTGATTGATCGTGAAGGTGGCGCTCCGGCACCTTCAGCCAGCGCACCAGTCACTGCTGCTTCAGCCACTGAAACGCCGTCCACTGGCAAGGTCACCGATGCTTCAGCCGAAGAACCCAAGATTCGTAAAATTGAAGGCCCCGCCGCTGAACCGTTGAACCTCCAGTCGGTCGCTGGTGGCGCCATGATGAAGCGACTTCTTCCTATCGCTGGAGCAATCTTGGGTGTGCTCTTGTTCATCGTGCGTCCCTTACGCCGCCGTCGCAATCGCGAGAGTTGAACAACGACCTCATTGCCAGTCCTCACGATCGAGAGTTAGTCACCCAACTTCTCGGACGAGAGCCACATAGTGCTTTTGCTGTTGTCGTTCGCGATAGTAACGGAATTCCTGTCGTCATCAAGAACGCCCCATTCCTCGCCGATGGCACACCGATGCCAACGCTGTATTGGTTGTGCTCTCCCGAAGTTTTAGTTGCAGTCAGTCGTCTTGAAGCAGCGGGCGGAGTCAACGATGCCGAAGCGCAAGTTGATTCCAACGAACTTGAAGATGCCCACCGGCGTTACCAAGCCGAACGCGACGCTTATATTCCTAGCGATCATGATGGCCCTCGCCCATCGGGAGGTGTCGCTGGCACCCGCATCGGCGTCAAGTGCCTACACGCTCATTACGCGTGGCATCTCGCAGGTGGCGATGATCCGGTCGGTCGCTGGGTCGCCGAACGCATTGAGGGACTAACCGTTGAGATACCTGAAGGAAATTTCTCACGGGGCAATGTGGCCGCAATTGATATCGGAACAAACTCGACCAATCTGCTCATCGTTGATCACCATGGAAAAACCCTTGAACGGCAAGTCAATGTGACCCGACTTGGTCAGGGCGTTGACAAGACTCGAATACTGTCACCAGATGCCATTGATCGAACTATTGAATGTCTCACGAAATATCGCGAACTTCTTGATGCTCATGGTGCACCTCGCTTGCGAGTTGTTGCATCAAGCGCATCACGTGACGCAACCAATCGTGATGACTTCTTTGATCGAGCCGAACAAGTCTTGGGTGTGCGACCCGAGTTAGTAAGTGGCGAAGAAGAAGCTCGTCTTGCTTACCGTGGCTGCACATCACATGTCGATGTAGACAAAAACGGTCACCTCATCATTGACATTGGCGGCGGATCAACTGAACTCATCGTGGGTACAACTCAGATGTCGCTTGCCCACAGTATTGATATTGGCGCAGTGCGCATGACTGAACGACATCTGCAACATGATCCGCCGCTTCCCGAAGAACTCTTGAATGCCATCGGCGAAGTTCAAGATTTGTTTGACGATGTCGTACGAGCCAACCCCTCTATTACCCATGTTCGACAGATCATCGGAACAGCAGGAACGATCGTCACTATTGCCGCAGTTGAACTCGGTCAACAAGTATTTGATGCCGATGAACTCCATGGCTTTCGACTGACGCGTGAAGCAATCGAAGATGTCTTCCGCACATTGGCGACCGAACCACTGACTGATCGAATTCATAACCCTGGATTACCTCGCGACCGAGCCGATGTCATCGTTGGTGGCTGCTGTGTGCTCGTTGCTTTGATGCGCACCCTTGAGGCAGACGAATTGATTGTCTCAACAAACAACATTCTTGATGGAGTTTGTGCTGAACTGCTGAGCAACATATGAGCACTTTTGATTCCCATCCAGCTCGTGCCAATGCGGGTCTTCGGTTATATGGCCGCCGCGTGTTAATGCGTCCATTAGTCCCATCTGATTTTGCGGCGTGGTCTGATGTACGGCGACGCAACCGCCAATGGCTCACCGTTTGGGAGCCGCAAAGAATTAAACACGCGCCCGATCCAGAAACCGATCGCGATGCGTTTAGTGCACGGTGCAGCATTCGCGATCGCGAACGGCAAAACGGTACGGCGTACACCTTCGGACTCTTTGTCAACCAAAACTTTGCCGGCGAGGTCAACCTCAATTCCGTGCAACGTGGCGCGTTAATGACCGGAACGATCGGTTACTGGATTGATCAAGCCCAAGCTGGACAGTCATACATCGCTGAAGGTGTCGTAGTGATGTGCCGTTATGCGCTCGAAGATCTTGGCTTACATCGCATCGAGATTTGCATCGTTCCGCGAAACAGCAACAGCCGACGAGTCATGGAAAAACTCAACATCCGCGACGAAGGCACCGCACTTCGATTCCTAGAAATCAACGGTGTTTGGGAAGATCACGTACGTTACGCCATCACCGCCGAAGAATGGAATGAACGGCGCGACGAACTATCGGAACGCTGGTTTTAGTTCCTTTCTCAATCAGGCTGATTGAGCAAGGTTGCGATAAGCCGCAGCTTTTTGGCGACGCACGGTGGTGCGGCGCTTCCATTCCTTGACCTTCCAGTGTCGCAAGTTGCGAGCGTGATCAAGTTTTTTCACTGCTTTCTCGGCATCGTGATGGTGGAGTGGTTTCCACTCGGCCCCCGGTTCAATCACATCGTCGGGTTCGACTCCGTGACTCACCAATGCGGCCAACTCGTGAAGCTCACTGTTGACACGGTGACGTTCGCCGTGGGCGTGGGCCCGCTGCTCGGCTCTCGGCAGCGGTACCGCTTCCTGACTTCGATGGCGCTTGCTCATTCGGTTCTCCTTACAGGCTCCGTTGAACTCCCCTTAAGTGAACCGTACAACAATTCAAGGAAAAAGCAAGTCACTTTCTTCGGGACGTTCGTCCCAAATCTGTCCTGATTTCAGCGGCTCTTATGTGAGCGAACTATTTCTTGGATGAGATCTGATTCTGCAAGGCCGCAATGCGTTCAGCGAACCATGGTTGACGGGTGCTCCACAACTGCGGTGTTAATTCCCGCTCAACCGCCACTACATGTTCTGAAACATCAGCCATGGCCTGAATGGTCTTTTTCGTTTCGATCACCAATTCACGTGGAGCCGACGCTGCTCGTACTGCCATTGCATGCGCAACAGATTGCAACTGATCGTCGTCAACACAACGATGCACGATGCCGAGTCGTTCTGCCTCTGTACCGTCAACAACTTCGCCGAAAATCACTGTTGCCATAGTTGTTTGTGGTCCAGCGATGCGACGCAACATCCAGGTGTGGCCACCGCCGGGATGAATGCCGATTTGCAAGAACCGCGTGTCGAACTTTGCACGTCGGGCCGCAATACGAACATCACAACCAAGAGCCAAGTTCATACCTGCTCCAACTGCAGCGCCGTTAACGGCAGCCAAAGTTGGCAATGGACTACGAGCAATACGCAAGAAACCTTCATAAATATTGCCAAGGCTTTCTGCTGAGCTTTGTTGCAGGTTGCCAAGATTCGCTCCCGCACAAAACGCTGGAGCCGTACCTGTCACAACGATCGCACCAACATTGCTGTCGTTTTCAATGCGGTCCATCGCCGCAATAATTTCGGCCACAAGTGGAGCGGTCAAAGTGTTGCGCTCACCTGGGTTGTTCAAGGTGATTGTCGCCACGCCATCGGCGATGTCAAGTAATACGAGAGAGTCGTTAGTTGTCACCCAGTTAGTCTCGCAGAATGATCGTTCGGTTCTGATATCCAAACGGTTCAAGGCAATAAGGTTGAGACATGTCCACTGACCCGACTTCGCAAGTCGTCCCCGACCGCAAAAGTCGACCCGCCGCCACCGTGATCTTGACTCGCGAAAGTGGGCTTGTTGATTGTGGATTTGAGGTACTCATGTTGCAGCGCAGCACCGTCGGGGCATTTGCTGGAATGTGGGTTTTCCCAGGTGGCCGCATTGACGACGCCGATGCGGGTGAAGACGATCTTTCAAAAGCCCGATCTGCCGCTGTACGCGAGGCCACCGAAGAAGTATCAGCCGCCATTGAGCATTCATCGCTATCGGTATGGAGTCACTGGACTCCCCCGTTAAATGCCCCGGCTCGATTCACCACCTGGTTCTTTGTTGCGCCGTGGGCCGGCGAACAGGTTGTTGTCGACAATTACGAAATAGTTGACCATCGGTGGATGGCCCCAGATCACGCTTTGACCTCGGGAATCCCTATGGCACCACCGACCATTGTGACGTTGCACGAGCTACTTGAAGCTGGTGGTCACGATGCCATTCACCGCGGACGTGTCGACCCGCCGGCCTACGTGACCCGCCCAGCAGTGGCCGCCGATGGTTCATCGATTTTCTTATGGAGCGGAGACGCCGGCTACGAAACCGGCAACCCCGACCTACCTGGACCCCGAAATCGCCTGCTGCTTCCTGAAGGTTTTGGTGGGCCAGTCTTCGAGTACATCCGCTCTGCTTAGAAGACTGACATTCCATGGGTTGTAGCGTCATAGCGATGCTTGACCATGTGTTTACCGATGTCATTAGTGCATTGCGCGATGCATTTGAAGGTGCATTTCTTGAGCGTCAAGCGTTTGAAGAACACTTTCAAGTTGATATTCAACTCGGCGATGTCAGTTGGGAAACCAGTTACGGTTTGCCTGGCGAAGGTCAACCACCGCGCATCGTTGCCCACATCTCCTTTGATTGGCCGTCATGGAGTCAGACCGCGTATCGCAAGTGGTACGTCGACGAATCAATTGACGAGCTTCCGGCTATTGAAATGGAAATCGTTCTTCGTATTCAACGCATTCGAGACAATCCAGATCTCGCTGCGGTTCGCTCGATCTTGCCTGAAATGAGTCCACTCATTGGCAATGGCCGGCTTGAACGCGCTGGTCTCACCGTCGAAGCAACATTCTTAGACGACATCAGCCCAGCAGAACATGCTGTCGAGGCAACATACGAAGGCATGTATGAACTCGCCGAAGAATCATTGGCAGATGGCGCTAGCACATTGCTTGATGAACACTTTGGCGCTCTCGGCGGATGGGTCGCAGCAACGTTGGTCAAACTCGGCGATATCAAATACTCATTTCTTCCTGCCGATACACCTGACAGCGACTAACTCTCGATCAACTCAAAAGAAGGTTTCTCATGACTCTCATTACTTCCGCCGACAGCGTTGTTCTTTTAGAGATCAGCGATCGCATTGCGACAATTACTCTGAATCGCCCATCAGCCCGCAACGCACTTTCGACTGAAGTTTTAAAACTTCTTCCCCAACTCATGAAGCAGGCTGATGCATCTGACGACGTCGACGTCATCATCCTCACCGGAAGCGACCCCGCATTTAGTGCGGGACTTGATCTCAAAGAACTCGGATCGACCGGCGACAATCTGGGTGCAGGCACCGGAGCTGATGGTCGACCCAATGCCGACGGAGTCCGCGGACCATTCCCCGCTCTCAAGAAACCACTCATCGGCGCGATCAACGGCGTTGCCGTCACCGGCGGATTTGAACTCGCACTGAACTGTGATTTCTTAATTGCTTCGGAGAACGCAAAGTTTGGTGACACTCACGCGCGCGTCGGAGTGATGCCTGGCTGGGGTCTGACGGTTTTGCTTCCGCAGGCCATCGGAGTTCGTCGAGCTCGCGAGATGAGCTTTACCGGCAATTTCATGTTGGCTCCTGAGGCCTACGATCGCGGGCTCGTCAATCACGTTGTGCCCCATGCCGATTTAATCCCGTTCGCCCGCCAAATCGCTCGAGATATCGCAGGGAATGACCAACCGGGGGTTCGCCAGATTCGGGGCACGTACGCCGAAATCCATGCTGAAACCGCTGGTTGGACTATTGAGGCCCGCGACGGCGCAGTATGGCGCAAAGAGCAGTTCTCCACTGAAAAGGTTGAAGAACGCCGCCGTGCCATTCAAGATCGTGGCCGCCAGCAATAAGGCGTTCACGAAACAACGGCAGCATTTGGGCAGTACATGTCACGCAATTGTTCGTTCTATAGCCATTCTGTCGTCGTGTAACCTTTGCATACCGTTCGTTTGGCATTCCCGCCAAACGTTTTAGGGGAGGAAAAAATATGCGTAAGAATGCACGATTGCTGGCAGCATCAATTGCCGCACTCAGCCTCTTCGCTGCCGCTTGTGGCGGCGACGACAGTGGCACAACCACCGAAGCACCGGCGGGTACCGATGCGCCTGCAACTGGCATCATCGCTGGCGTCGCTTTCGACACCGGCGGCCGTGGCGACGGAACCTTCAATGACTCAGCAGCAACTGGTGGCGAGCGTGCCGCTAGTGAACTCGGTGTTGAGATCAAAGAACTTGAAGCAACAGTTGACGAAGACCGCAAGGCCAACCTCGAACTGCTCGCAGGCGACGGCGCACAGGTCATCGTTGGTGTTGGATTCATGTTCACCGACCCCATGACTGAAGTTGCCGCGGCTAACCCCGACGTACACTTCGGCATTGTTGACTCAGTAGTTGACGCTCCGAACGTGAGCAGCTTGTTGTTCGCTGCGAACCAGGGTTCATTCCTCGTTGGCGCTGCAGCAGCACTCAAGAGCGAATCAGGTCAAATCGGATTCATTGGCGGTCAAGAAATTGATCTCATCAAAGAATTCGAAGCTGGTTACACCGCTGGAGCCAAGTATGTCAATCCCGACATCGTCGTGAACGTCAAGTACCTCGGACCGGCCGGCGACAACTCCGCATGGGGCAATGTTGCTGGTGCTAAGGAAATCGCTGCTGGTTGGTACGCCGCTGGCGCCGACATCATCTACACCGCTGCTGGCGGTTCAGGTGCAGGCACCATCGAAGCTGCCATCGAAGCCGGCAAGTGGGCCATCGGTGTTGACAGCGACCAGTACCTCACCTCTGGTGATGAAGCAGCACAAGCAGTCATTTTGACCTCGATGATCAAGCGCGTTGACGTTGCTGTGTTCGAGACCATCAAGGCTTCGGTTGACGGTGACACCTCTGGTGGCATCAAGATGTTTGACCTCAGCAATGACGGCGTTGGCTACTCAACCTCAGGTGGATACCTCGATGATGTGGTGAGCCAGCTCGACGAAATCAAGGCCAAGGTCGTTTCCGGCGAAATCGAAGTTCCGACGAAGCCCTGATTCAGTTTCTGAATCAATGACGAGTAATTAGTTAGTCGAGAGCCCGGGTCCATGACCCGGGCTCTCTGCTATAACGGAATAAGCATTTCAAGGGGCGACATGACTGGGCAATCTCAATTAGGGCAATCTCAATTAGGGCAATCTCAATTAGCCGTTGAGCTTCATGGCATCACCAAACGTTTTCCTGGTGTGATCGCTAATCACGACATCGAGCTCCTCGTCCGACCCGGAACGATTCATGCAATTGTTGGCGAAAACGGTGCCGGTAAATCAACATTGATGAAAACCTTGTACGGCATGCATCAGCCAGATGAGGGCACCGTCGCCGTCAACGGAACACTGGTTCAATTCAAGACCCCGACTGACGCCATTGCTGCAGGCATCGGCATGGTGCACCAACACTTCATGTTGGCTGACAATCTCACGATCACCGAGAACATCATCTTGGGTGCTGAACCTGTCGATCATCGCGGGCGGATCAATTTCAAAGAAGCGCGAGATCGCATTGAAGCACTCATGGCATCGCTTGGTGCGACGTTTAATCCAGACACGAATGTTTCTGAGCTCGGCGTTGGTCAACGTCAACGTGTTGAGATTCTCAAAGTTTTATACCGTGGCGCGAAAATACTGATCCTCGATGAACCTACTGCCGTACTCGTACCGCAAGAAGTTGAGGAGTTGTTTACGACCCTCAAGCGTCTCGTCGCCGATGGAGCCACCGTCATTTTCATTTCGCACAAACTTGATGAGGTGCTCGCCTACTGCGACGAGATCACCGTCATTCGACAAGGTACGACAGTTGCCCACACCACACCATCGCAAGTGACTCGTCGTTCACTTGCTGAACTCATGGTTGGCAGCGACCTGCCCGACCCATCTGGTCGAGAAACAAAAGTTGGCGACGATGTTCGTTTGCAAGTGACTGGCCTCAATCTGGCTGGCGATATTGCCGGCGCAAAACTCGCACTGGAAGACATCAATGTCGCAGTCCATGCTGGTGAAATTGTGGGAATCGCCGGCGTTGAAGGAAATGGACAATTTGAATTGTGCGAATCCATCTTGGGACTGCGCACCATTTTGAGCGGTTCAATTTCGGTCTGCGGGCAAGAACTTTCGCACACCGAAACTCGCGAACGAATCAACATGGGATTGTCATACATTCCATTTGACCGCCATCGCGAGGGACTTCTGCTTGATGCTCCGCTTTGGGAAAATACGTTCTTGGGACGTGAAGAAAACGCTGCACTCACGAACGGTCCTTTCATTTCGCGGAGCAAGATTGAAGCTGATTGCCGAACAATTATTGATCGTTTCGGTGTCCTAACGCCCAGTGAACAAGTCCCTGCGTTTGCCCTCTCGGGTGGCAACCAGCAAAAACTTGTCGTTGGTCGCGAAATGGCCAGTAATCCCAAGATTCTTTTGGCCGCACACCCCACTCGTGGAGTCGACGTTGGTGCCCAGGCTGCAATTTGGGATGAATTGCGCCATGCCCGCGACAACGGTCTTGGAGTGCTGCTTATTTCAGCCGACCTTGAAGAACTCATCGGATTATCTGATCGAATTTTGGTGATGTTTGATGGTCGCATTACAGCCCATCTCGATCCAGCAACTGCTACTCCTGAAATGCTCGGAACATATATGACTGGCGAAGAGCAAGGAGCCGCTCAATGAAAAACCACCGACTTCAACGCATGCTTGTCACATCGGCTAGTTCACTGCTAGCAGTATTTGTTGCGCTCTGTATTTGTGCAGTGATTTTGTTGATCACTGGCAAAGATCCCATTGAGGCATACCGCACTCTGTTCGGCGCAGCGGGCGAAACAAAAGTTTTGCAAGGTGCACTCAATCGAGCCACACCACTCATGATTTCAGCCGCCGCAGTGGCCATCGGATTCAAAATGAATCTCTTCAATATCGGCGTTGAGGGCCAAATGCGCGTAGCACTTTTGGCAACTGCAGTTGCCGGCGCTGCCGTTGACCTTCCTGCACCGCTGCACATTCTTTTCTGCCTTGTTGTCGCAATGGCTACTGGCGCGATTTGGGCAGGTATTGCGGGCTGGCTAAAAGTCAAGCGCGGTGTCAATGAAGTGATTTCAACCATCATGTTGAACTTCGTGGCCCTGAGCCTGGTCGCCTGGGCATTTGATTCGTTCTTCCGTGTCGAGAGCACCACTGGAAGTTTGCTTGTGAAGACTAAGGAACTCCCAACCTCGGCGTGGTTTCCCGACATTGTTGATCGTCGCCTGAACGGAATGTTCTTTGTCGCGATTTTGGTTTTGGTTCTCTTCTATGTTTTGGTCTGGAAAACGAAGTTCGGCTTCCAACTTCGTGCTTCCGGAGCCAACGCTGGTGCCTCACGTGTCACAGGCGTCAACCCCAAGCGCATGGTGATGATTTCAATGTTGCTCTCGGGAGCACTCGCCGGACTAGTTGGAATGCGGGCGCTACTCGGCGATGTTCATGCGTACCAAAACAACCTTGCCGAACAACAAGGTTTCAATGGCATCGCTGTTGCACTTCTTGGCCGCAACCACCCACTTGGAATCTTTATCTCGGCACTGTTGTTTGGTTACCTCGGTGAGGCATCAGGTCGCTTGCAATTGATTGATATTCCTAAGGAAATCACCACAATCATGACCGGCATCATTGTTCTTGCGGTCGTGATTATCAATGAGGCGGTCAAACGTTGGGATGATCGGCGCATCCAGCACAAGGCCGCACTGGCCCTTGAGTCTGCGGCGGTGCCGGCATGAAATTGTTCAAGTCGTTAACAACCGGACAACGCACCATTGCCTTGTCACTCGGTTTCATGCTGGTCTTGTCAATTGTTCGTCTCTTCACCAATGCCGATGACATCACCAGTTCAGGAACAATCTCATCAACGTTGCGTGTTGCGACACCTATTTTGCTTGCTGGCCTTGCTGGCGTGTGGGCCGAACGAGTTGGCATCGTCAACATCGGAATCGAAGGAATGATGATCATCGGCACCTGGTTCGGTGCCTATGGCGCCTGGAAATGGGGTTCGTGGGCAGGTATCGCCTTAGCAATTTTTGCTGGTTCTCTCGTCGGCTTACTTCATGCGTTGGCAACTGTTCGATTTAACGTGAACCATGTTGTCTCGGGTATCGCGATCAACATCTTGGCGGCTGGCGCAACCGAGTATCTCTCCATCATCTTCTTCAAGGGTCAAAAGGGTGGCGGAGAAAGTCAATCGCCCGCCGGCAAAGGTGGCTACGGCGAATTTGATATGCCGTTCTTGGCGGGTGGGCGTATTGGTTCGTGGCGTAGCCCCGATATTTTGGGTTGGATCGAGCAGAAACACGATCTTCCACTTCTCCCCGATCTCGCAGGCCTACTTCGCGGTCTCGTGAGCGATATTTACGTCCCGACCATTGTGGCAATCGCTCTTGTTCCAATGACCGCATACGTTTTGTGGCGCACCCGCTTTGGACTTCGCGTTCGTTCAAGCGGTGAATCACCCCAAGCCGGCGAAAGTTTGGGTGTATCGATTAATCGTTTGCGCTACCAGGCAATGGCGATCAGCGGTGGATTGGCCGCATTTGGTGGAGCGTATTTATCGACTGTTTTCACCAGCACATATCGCCAAGGACAAACTGGCGGCCAGGGCTACATCGGACTTGCGACAACCATCTTTGGCAACTGGACGCCTTTTGGCGTTTTCCGCGGTGCGATTTTGTTTGGTTTCCCATCGGCACTCAAATTCCGCGACGAGAAGAATGTGCCGGCGCTTCTGTTAGTCATCGCAGTGATTTTGATTGCACTCGGCATTGTGAGCCTGATGAAGAACAAGCAGATGTTAACGATGGGACTCTTTATCGGAGCGGCCCTGTCGGCAACGACTTACTTCTTGGTCGACGAAGTTCCACAAGAATTTGTCGCGGCAACTCCATACATCGTCACGATTCTGGTACTCGCCGGAGCACAACAACAGTTGCGTCCACCGGCCTACGCTGGCATCCCCTACCGTGCGGGCGAGAATCACTAACTGACTCAACTAAAGGAATCAGTTGCCCAAACTGGCAACAGTTTGAACTTCAATTCCACCACGAGGCCGTTGCGTCAACGTCACGATCACTTTGCGGGGCTTGGCTGTTTCCATAATTTCGCCGGCGATCTCGGCAGCCAGAGCCTCGGCAAAAACTGCACGATCACGGAAATTCCAGAGATACAACTTCAAACTCTTTGACTCAACACACCACTCAAGTGGCTGATACTCAATCACCACATGTGAAAGGTCGGGTTGTCTGGTGACTGGACACATTGACGACAGTTCATCTGTTGTGAAGCGCACGAGGTCGACATTGGCTGGGGCTGGGAAAACCTCAACGTGGTCAACGGCTTCGCGAACTGTATTTCCCAGAATTGTCAGCGAGGTTGTTGCCACCTCGGTTGACGGACCTACGTGTGAACTCATGCCCACAGCGTAAGGGTCTTTCGTCATCTCTGCACCCGCCTACCCTGAACTCGACCACGACTGGCTCATGCGCCCTCTAGAATTCCCCCATGGGAGCCTTCCTTACTGACCAACAAATAGCCGATTACCAACGTGATGGCTTCTTAGTTCTTCCCAACTTCGCAACTCTTGAGGCATGTGCCAATCTCAAAAAGCAGGCCGAAGAGATCTTGCAAAACTTTGACCCCGACACCAATCGCAGCGTGTTCACGACCAATGAACAATCGCGACATGCCGATCAACAGTTCATTGATTCGGCTACTGGAATTATCTGCTTCTTCGAAGAAGAGGCTTTCGATGAATCAGGAAATCTCAAGCAGAGCAAAGAACTCAGCATCAACAAAATCGGTCATGCAATGCACGACCTCGATCCAGTCTTTGAATCCTTTACTTACACCAACGAACTCGCGGCTGTTGCCAGTGATATCGGAATGCCCGATGCACTTGCATTGCAGACGATGTACATCTGCAAGCAACCAAGAATTGGTGGCGAAGTCAGTTGCCATCAAGATGCCACTTTCTTGTACAGCGATCCAATCACGGTGACCGGATTTTGGTTTGCCATTGAGGATGCGACTCTTGAGAACGGCTGCTTGTGGGCCGCGCCTGGTGGACACAAAACAACCTTGCGCAAAACATTCGTGCGCAACGAAGCCAATGATGGTGCAACTTTTGAAGTGCTTGATGATTCTCCACTACCGATGGCACCAACCGAATTAGTACCGCTTGAAGTAAAGGCCGGAACACTGGTTGTGCTGCACGGTTTGCTCCCGCACTGGAGCGACGTCAATCGCAGCGACAAGAGTCGCCATGCCTATTCACTTCATTGTGTTGCCGAGTCAGCCGATTATCCGGATTGGAATTGGCTACAACGAAACACTGAACTTCCCTTACGACGACTTGACAAGGTGGCCGCATCGCTATGACGACAACTACTCCAGAAATTTTGTTACGTGCTCCCAAAGCACTTTTGCACGACCACCTAGATGGTGGCTTGCGACCCGCAACGGTCATCGAGTTGGCATCTGAATATGGCTACAAAAACTTGCCCACAACCGATGTTGCTGATCTTTCAAAATGGTTTCATCGTGGTGCCAAGCGCAATGACTTAGTGCTGTATCTCGAAACATTTGCTCACACTGTTGGCGTCATGCAAGACAAAGATGCCATTGAGCGTGTGGCCTATGAATGCGCCCATGATTTAGCAGTCGAAGGAGTCGTGTACGCCGAAGTTCGTATGGCTCCTGAGTTGTGTACTGACAAGGGACTCACCCTTGACGAAGTGATGCAGGCGATTCTTGATGGCTTTGCTCGAGGCAGTGCCGGAACCGATCTCACGATCTACGCCATCTGTTCGGCAATGCGCACCGCACGTCGCAGTCTTGAAATTGCCGACCTTGCAGTTCGTTGGCGCGATCGTGGAGTTGTGGGTTTCGATATCGCCGGAGCAGAAGCAGGGCACCCACCGACTCGCCACCTTGAGGCGTTCAACCACGTTCAACGCGAAAACTTTCACTCAACCATTCACGCAGGTGAGGCATTTGGTCTACCCAGCATCTGGGAGGCAGTGCAGTTGTGCGGTGCCGAGCGCCTCGGACACGGCGTACGTATTGTCGACGACATCACCGGACCAACTGGGTCTGAACAACTCGGCCGCCTCGCCGCCTATGTTCGAGATCGCCGAATTCCGCTGGAACTTTGCCCCACAAGCAATGTGAATACCGGGGTCTGCAGTTCAATTGCCGAACACCCAATCGGGATGCTGCGACGCCTGCGATTCAGGGTCACGGTCAACACCGATAATCGGCTCATGAGCGACACCAGCATGACCAAAGAGTTCGTGCAATTGGCCGAAGCCTTCGACTGGGGCCTTGAAGATTTCGAATGGCTCACCCTCAACGCCATGAAGAGCGCCTTTGCCCCCTTCCCCGAGCGCCTACGCATCATTAACGGCCTCGTCAAGCCCCGCTACGCCCTTTTGAAGGCCGAAGTTGCCATGGGGTCCAACGACCGCTGATGCGCGACAATAGGTGCATGGCTCAAACCCCAGGCACCATCGAAGTCACCGTCGTCAATCATCCCCTGATCGCTGATTCACTCACGCGAATCCGTGACGTGACGACCCCAAATGCGTTGTTCCGCCAAGAGCTCGAGAGAGTCGGCACGCTGTTATTGGCCGAGGCGACACGGGACTTGCCCACCACCGAAATCAAGGTTCAGACTCCGCTGACAGAAACGACGGGTCGCGTTTTGAGTAGCCAGCCGGTCGTCATTCCGGTTCTGCGCGCCGGCCTTGGTTTTGTTCACGCCGCACAAGAACTCATGCCGAATGCCGATGTCGGATTCATTGGTGTGAGTCGTGATGAGGAAACTTTTGAGCCCAAGCAGTACGTCAACAAGTTGCCCGAGACCTTGGCTGGTCGTACCTGTTTCGTCCTCGACCCCATGTTGGCAACAGGTGGTTCACTTGCTCACGCTTGCGAGTTGTTGATGGAACGCAATCCAACCGGACCGATTACGGTGATCTGCGTTTTGGCAGCGCCCGAAGGTATTGAGTTCTTGAAAACAACAGGATTGAATTTGCGAATCTTTACTGCATCAATCGATGAGCGCCTCAATGAAAATGCATTCATCGTTCCCGGACTTGGCGATGCTGGCGACCGCCAATTCGGCGCCCCTCACTGATTAATCCATTGGGCGCGAAAACACCCCGAATACGGTGGTCAGTTTCCCCAACTCACATCGCTGGCATCACATCGCCCACATCACATAGGCGGTCCGCCCCAGGCCGGCACACCTGAAGGTGAACCGCCAAAGAGTTGATCCTTCACTGCAACCAAACCTTCAACGGTCCACTTCTTGTCGCCACCTGTCAACGAATTAGCAATTTCGGTTGGACGAATGCGATGTACTTGATCACCCAAAACGATGAAAGTCTGAGCGTTGATATCTGACGCATGATCGCTTGCCAAAAACGCGACCATCGGGCTGATGTTGGCGGGATCGTATTTATCAAAACCAGATTCGGGCTTCGTAAATTTCGGGTTCACCTCAGTCATTGGTGTGCGGGCACGAGGTGCAATGCAGTTCACAGTGACGTTGTAGCGGCCAAGTTCGCGAGCAAGGATTGTGGTCATCGTGATGATGCCGCCCTTAGCCGATCCGTAGTTACCTTGACCAGGCCCACCAAATAACCCGCTTTCGCTGGTGGTGTTAATGATGCGACGTTGCGGCAAACCGCCTTCGGTTCCCTCAAGAGCCTTGGCTTGGTTACGCCAGTAGACCGCAGCGAAGTGTGCTGGAGCGAAGTGACCTTTCAAATGGACCGAAACCACACTGTCGAACGGCGCCTCTTCCATTGAGAAGCTCATGGCATCACGAATGAAGCCGGCATTGTTCACCAAAATGTGCAAGTCACCAAACTCGCTAATGGCCCGTTGAACCAAAGCTTCGGCAGCCGCCCAGTCGCTCACACTTCCACGCTGTGCGACTGCTCGCCCACCGTTCGCAACAATCGCCGCAGCAACTGCGTCGGCTGATTCTCCGAGATCATTAACCACGACTGCGGCGCCTTCGGCAGCCAACAGTTCGGCATGGCAACGACCAACACCTTGACCTGCTCCGGTAACGATTGCGACTTTGCCGGTTAGTGCACCCATGGTGTAACTCCTTGTGTTGTACGGCGCCCGATAGCCCCGCAAATGTTTCTGATACCGTGTCAGAAACTAGTCGGAATTGAGCAAAGACCGAGAACCGTTGGGGCGATGGTGCACACAAAAAACTCAAATCGCCCCGTTGCCTTGATTACGGGCGCTAGTCGGGGCATTGGCCGCGGAATTGCCCTATCACTCGCCCAATCGGGATACGACCTCATCATTACTGGCCGAACCGCCGCTGAAGGATCGGCCATCAATCCAGCAACTGGTCGTCCTTTGGTCGGAAGCCTTGAGGAAACTGCGCAACAAGCGCGCACCTACGGTTCATCAGTCGGCATTGTTGTGGCCGATGTTCTCGATCTCAACGATGTCATCCCTTCATTTCACCGATGCCTAGAAACCAGTCAGGGTCGCATCGATCTTCTGGTCAATAACGCGATCTATGTCGGACCGGGCAATGACGTTCGTTTTGCCGACACCGATCCTG
>JBIKOO010000045.1:0-13881 GCA_044358015.1 Ilumatobacteraceae bacterium | reverse complement strand
CTGATCAACCTGATCATCCGGGTGGTATTTCTGCTCGCGTCGCTCGCTACGCGCAAGATGATCACTACACGCCATTGCGTCAAGCGCTACAGAAAGTGGCTTTGCGGTTACGCGCTGATGGTTATCGGGCCGTGGTCTTTGCCGATGAAAACAACTTGGTCGATCGCGAAGTGGCGTATCGCGCGGGTCTTGGTTGGTTTGGTAAGAACGCCAATATTCTGCTTCCTGGTGCTGGCAGTTTTTTCAGTCTGGGTTCAATCGTGACGACTGCAGTGTTGGCACCTGCGTCGCAACCAGCGCCCGACGGATGCGGAACTTGTCGCGCGTGTTATGACGAATGTCCGACGCAAGCAATTGTTGCTGATGGGGTCATTGATGCACGCCGATGTTTAGCGTGGCTCGTGCAAAAACCCGGGATTTTTCCTCGTGAGTTTCGCGTCGCTCTCGGTGATCGTTTGTACGGCTGCGACGATTGTCAAACCAGTTGTCCTCCAACAGTTAGGTTGCACATTCGTCACCATGCCAGAACCGCACCCATTGCTGGTCCGGGAGCATTTGTAGATGTCATAGAACTTTTGAATGAGACCAATGAAGATCTGCTGGCCCGATTCGGTGCTTGGTATTTGGCCGACCGTGACCCCCGATGGTTGCGTCGTAACGGACTACTCATTTTGGGGAATATCGCACCAGTTGACAGTTCTGCCCTCAATAATTCAATCGTGAGTCCTGTTGAGCAAGTGTTGCGCCGCTACCTTGGAGACATCGATCCGATGCTTCGACTTCACGCCATGTGGGCCGCATGTCGCCTAGGTCGTCACGATCTTGTGCACGCCCTTGCTCATGATCCTGATGAGTCGGTGAGTTACGAGTACTCGTTGATTGATTCAATTCCAGTTCGAATGGTCACTTCGTGAAACATCTTCTCGTCACCAATGATTTTCCACCCAAGATTGGTGGAATTCAATCTTTGCTGTGGGAATGGTGGCGGCGACTTCCGCCAGATTCTTTTGCGGTCTTAACGAGTCCTTATGAGGGCACTGCTGAGTTTGATGCCGCGCAACCATTTCTGATTGAGCGAACGAAAGAACCGGTGCTCTTGCCGCACCCGTGGATGGTCAAACGCATCAACGAAATGGCTCGGCGGGTGGGCGCTGATTTGATCGTGCTTGATCCAGCAGTTCCGCTCGGAATTATTGGCCCGTATCTTGAACTCCCTTACGACGTTGTATTGCACGGTGCAGAAGTCACCGTGCCGGGAAGAATTCCGGGTTCAAAGCAAATTCTGGGCCGAGTTTTGCGTAACGCTCGTCATGTCGTGGCTGCCGGTGGATACCCAGCCACTGAAGCTGTGCATGCTGCCGGCCGCGAACTACCGATGACGATCGTTCCACCAGGTGTTGATGGAGAACGTTTTGTTCCGTTGAATGCACAAGATCGCTCACAGGCTCGACGCGATTTTGGTTTCACTGACGAGACCGAGTTGATAGTCGGTATCAGTCGACTTGTTCCTCGCAAAGGATTTGACACTGCGATTCGCGCTGTCGCCAAGTTGAAGTCTTCGCGACCGAATTTAGTTTTAGCAATCGCAGGATCTGGTCGCGACCGTGAGCGACTCGAAAAGCTTGCTCGTGAACTCGATGCTCCGGTCACATTTTTGGGTCGAGTTGCCCACGACGACTTGCCGAAACTGTACGGTTGCGCCGATATCTACACCATGTTGTGCCGAAATCGTTGGGCGGGTCTCGAACAAGAAGGATTTGGCATTGTCTTTGTTGAAGCGGCGGCCTGTGGAATTCCACAAATTGCTGGTTCAAGCGGCGGGGCGGCCGAAGCGGTTTCCCACGGCGAAACCGGATTCGTTGTTGAACAATCCGACGACGTTGAACAAGTGGCGCGGTATATGGAAACTTTGCTGAATGATCCTGAATTGCGGCAACGAATGGGTGTGGCTTCGCGTGAACGGGCCGTGAAAGAATTTTCCTATGAGATGCTGGCTGAGCGTCTTGGCAACGTATTTGGAGTGTGGTCATGAGTGGTCTCAAAATTTTGCAATTCAATATTGGAGCGACTGTTCTCTTTGTGGTGTCCGCCATCACCGCGGCGGTGGTGTTTGAGGGATTCGCCAAGAGTCAAGGTGTTGCAGTTGCGCTGGGGCTTTTTACCGTTGGCATTGCGGTGTTTATTTGGGGGTATTGGACCGCGGTGCAACGTAGTCGAGAAGAAGAGATTTCAGTTGCCGAGTTGTACTTTTTACTGGGCCGAGCGATCCCACAAAAAGTCAAAGTTGTGATGCACTCATGCTTGGCTGCGCAAGTCATCGTTGCCGTGGCAACAGCTATTGCTCGGCCAAACACACTGCAAGAAGGGGCCCAAGGTTCGAGCCGCGGTTCAACACTGGCCTTTGGGGTGCTCGTCCCAGTCTTAGGTCTCGGATTGAACGGACTATGGGCCGCGACTTATGGCACTTTTGGGGCTCGTCGACTGAAAGGTGGACCTTCCTCGGTTGAGAGCCACCCCGACGACCGTCCGATCGGCTAGAACATAGGCATGGCTGACACCGCGTCACTGACGATCACCATTCAAGCTCCGCACGAAACATGTTGGGATATTGCCACTGATTTTGAGCGTTATCCCGAGTGGGCTAAGGATGTGAAATCTGCAATTGTGCTGGCTCGCGATGAGCAAGGCCGTGCGACGCAGGTTGAGTTCCGTACTTCGGCACTAGGTCGCAGTACGCATTACACGCTGGCATATGACTACAGCGCCGCTCCGGCGCGCTTGTCGTGGCACATGGTGTCAGGCGACATTATGCGGGCAGTCGATGGGGCCTACATGTTCTCGCCCGATAATTCCGGCGGTGTGGTTCTGACCTACAACTTGTCCATTGAACTCGTCGTTCCGCTTCCGGGTTTCGTGAAGCGTCGTGCCGAAGTTCGGATTCTCAACACTGTCAAAGAGTTGAAGGTTCAAGCAGAATCCACTCGGTGAAGGCAGAGCTATGCCTGTAGCAAGTGGACGTCGCGCCGGAATTGACGTCGGCGGAACGAAATGCCTTGGCGTTGTCTGGCATGAAGGCAATATCGTCTTGGAGGTTCGTCACGACACGCCAAACGGTGCCGACGACATTATTGAAACCCTCGTTTCGATTGTTCGCGAATTGGGTGAAGTTGATTCGGTCGGTGTCGGAGTCCCTGGGCTCGTCACTCGGCAAGGTGTATTGAGGGCGGCCCCCAATCTGGTCGACATTGCCGATTTTTCGGTGGGTCCGATTTTACGAGACATTTTGCATTGCGAGGTTGCGGTCGAAAATGATGCAACGTGTGCTGCAGTGGCCGAGTGGTCTGCTGGTGTGGCACAAGGAGTCGATGATGTTGTTGTCGTGACGCTTGGTACGGGTATCGGCGGGGGACTTGTATCTGGTGGACGCTTAGTGCGCGGCACTAACGGTTTCGCTGGCGAAATCGGGCATATGGTTGTTGATCCCTCTGGCCCAAAATGTGTGTGCGGACAGCGTGGATGTTGGGAACGCTATGCATCAGGAAATGGTTTGGCTTATCTAGGTACTTTGGCTGCCGAACGCGGACAAGCCCGATTGGTGCAAACATTGGCTGGTGGAAACACGAGTATTCGGGGAGAACATATTCGCGAAGCGGCACTTCTTGGCGATCAAGAAGCTTTAGCGATTGTTGACGAGTTTGCGCGATGGGTAGCCATCGGATTATCTAACCTCACCAATCTGCTTGATCCATCAATGCTTGTGATTGGTGGCGGGTTGGCGGGATCGGGAGATCTCTTTCTTCAACCGATTCAACAATGGTTTGGTGAATTGCTGTATTCGCCCGAGTTGCGACCCCACCCCAAGCTCGTACTTGCCAAATTTGCCGAACACGCAGGTGCAATTGGGGCCGCTTTATTGCCCGAATACGCACACGTTTCTGACATCTAATGTTCATGGCACGGCAACGTCTGACTGGTTAGTGTCAAAACGTGCAAACTTACGTCTTACGTCTGTGGCTTCCTGATATTCCAGGAACACTCGGTCGAGTTGCGGCGGCTATCGGGCAAGCAGATGGTGACGTGATCGGCATTGAAATTCTTGAACGCGGTGCCGGCATGGCAATTGACGAATTGATCGTGGCATTGCCAACACAAGGATCCACGCCATCTGATGAAGAGCGCTATGAAGAACTGAATATTGAGAAGTTGATCAGTTGCGTCAGTCAAGTTGAAGGTGTCGCAGTTGAAGACGTGCACCGAGTCGCACAAGATCGACCAGACCAAAGTGTTTTGGCACTCGACACTGCAGCGCGCATTATGGAAACTCCGAAGGTTGATCGAACTGAGGCGACCTGCGAGTTGGTTCGTGACATGCTTGAGGCTGATTGGTGCACGGTTGTTCCAAACGGTGCGCAATCGCCGTTGGCAGTTTCGGGTGATGTTCCTGACTTGCCATGGGTGATGGCATTCTTGGGTGGGATTAGTCATCTCGCAAGTGATGCGCGATATGAACACACGCCAGCAGACGTCGCATGGGCGCCACTTGATTTACTTGATGCGGCAATTGTGGTCGGACGTCTGCGAGGTGCGTTCCGTTTGCGTGAGCGTCAACACCTCACACTGATTGCCCGCATTGTGAGTTCGGCTTTAGTGAGCGAATAATCCAAGTCTTCGGATTTCAATCATCCAGAATCGTGTTCGGCCCAATCACGAGAACGGGACACTGCGTTGAGCCATGTTGAGTGCAAAGCGTCCGCCAAAATTCTCTCCAACGATTCGGGCTCATGGGGAGTGACGACCAGATCGCTGACCCAGCGTGCACTTAAAGCTTCGAGCGACGGCCAAGCCCCTTCGGCGAGACCGGCAAGAAAAGCGGCGCCTAAAGCAGTTGTTTCTTGATCAATGGGGCGACGAACGGTAATGCCAAGTTGATCGGCTTGTAGAGAAAGCAGAAGGTCCATCACCGAAGCACCACCGTCAACGCGTAGTTCGGCGATACGGGTTCCACTTGCCTGTTGCATTGCATCAACGGCATCGCGGGTTTGTAACGCCATTGCTTCAACGACAGCTCGCGCGATGTGGGCTCTGGTTGTTCCTCTGGTGATTCCGATCAAGGTTCCGCGGGCGTATGGATCCCACCAGGGACTACCGAGACCAGTAAATGCGGGTACTAAATAAACTCCGCCATTGTCGGGGACTGACTCTGCAAGTGGTCCAATGTCCGATGACGAGGAAATGATGCCGAGGCCATCGCGCAACCATTGCACTGCTGCACCAGTGACAAAGATGGCTCCTTCAAGCGCGTATGTCGTTGAAACGGATCCGTCCGAGTGAGCGATGCTCCAAGCGACTGTCGTCAGCATTCCGTCTGAGGGGGTGGGGCATTCTGATCCAACATTCATCAGGATGAAACTGCCAGTGCCATAGGTGTTCTTGGCCATTCCTGGCATAAAACAGGTTTGTCCAAAAAGTGCAGATTGTTGATCGCCAGCGATACCTGAAATAGGAATGCCGATCGGTACTTCGGATGAAGCGGTCAGGCCAAACCGACCACTAGATGGGCGCACTTCGGGAAGGCAGTGCAATGGAACTCCGAGAATCTCGCTCATTGTTGGACTCCACGCCAATGAGCGAAGATCAAACAACATCGTGCGACTGGCGTTTGATGGATCAGTTGCGAAGACTTGCCCGGAAGTTAACTTCCAAAGAATCCAACTGTCAATCGTCGCGAGAGCGAGATCGGGAGAATCTGGTACGCCGTGTTCGAGCATCCACGCCATTTTCGTTCCAGAGAAATAAGGATCAAGAACGAGGCCAGTGATCGAGCGCACAGTTTCGAGATGGCCTTCGGTGGAGAGTCGTTCACACATTGGTGCGGTACGCCTGTCCTGCCACACAATGGCATGTCCGTATAATTCTCCGGTGGCGCGATTCCAGGCAACTACGGTTTCGCGTTGATTCGTGATGCCAATTGCGATCGGGTTGCCAATTTTGCCCACAACTTCATTAAATGTTTCGACAACAGCCCGCCAGATTTCTTCGGCATCGTGTTCAACCCAGCCGGGTTCGGGAAAGTGCTGCGTGAACTCGCGGTATGCAGCGACTACTTCTTGGCCATCAATAAAAACCGCGCGGCACCGGACACCAGTGGTGCCGGCATCAATAGCCATGATGTAGGACGGTTGAGTCACGTTTATCGCTTCTTGCGTTTATTTGAACGATGTTGCGATGGCCCAGTGGTTGTGCGGCTCGTAGGAGCTGGCCGGACTTTGGTTGGTAATGATTGCTGTGATGTGGTGCCCCGTGATCGACGAGAAGCTCGAGGTGTCCGCACGGGGGTGGAGCGACGTAGATCAGTCAGGGTTTTGCGCTGATAGCCGAATTTGGCGAGCGCACCTCCGAAAATGAGATACATCGGGAAGGATGCTGCGAGACCGGCGATAGATCCTGCGGAAACATTGTCACGGAGGAAAATCACAAAGACTCCCGACATCACTACCGCGTACACAAGCCATTCACGAATCAGTCGCGCCCAGTTAACAGTTCTTGTTGAGTCCCAACCCATCCCTTCATTGTTCCATGTCTAGGCTGAGAGAGTGCGCATCGGAATCATGACAGGCGGGGGAGATTGCCCAGGGTTGAACGCCGTCATTAGAGCCGTCGTTCGCAAAGGTGTGTCTGCCTACAACGATGAATTCCTGGGTTTCCTTGACTCGTGGGATGGTGTCATGGAGCAGCGCTATATGTCATTAGGTGAAAGTGATGTTCGGGGATTGTTGCCACGGGGCGGCACGATTTTGGGCACTCGTCGCGGTAGTCCGTATGACTCGAGTGATGGAATAGAGCGAGTCAAAAAATGTTTTGCTGATCAGCACCTCGACGGACTCATCGTCATTGGTGGTAATGGTTCGCTAATTGTTTCTTCCCTGATCTTCACCGAGACCGGATTGCCAATCGTTGGAGTTCCAAAGACGATTGATAACGATGTGTATGGAACTGATCTCACGTTTGGTTTTCATACGGCAGTTCAAATAGCAACTGATGCGATTGATCGATTGCACACAACTGCTGAAAGTCACGATCGAGTCATGGTTGTTGAACTCATGGGTCGTGACACCGGCTGGATTGCCCTATACGCCGGAATCGCTGGTGGAGCGACAGCCATTTTGGTTCCCGAAGAACCTTTCGATATTTCCGAGGTGTGTGAGCAGGTAGCCAATCGCCACCGCAGTGGACGTTACGCCTCAATCGTGGTGGTGGCGGAAGGTGCGCAGCCGATACCGGGAACCTTGACATTGCCAGAATACGAACGTGATCAGATCGGTCGTCCGCGATACGGCGGTATTTGCGTGTCTATTGCCGAAGAAATTGAAAAGCGAACCGGGTATGAATCGCGGGTCGTGCAAATCGGTCATGTGCAACGGGGTGGCACGCCAACTGCCTATGACCGAATCCTGTCCACTCGATTTGGGTTAGCGGCCGTTGATGCATTGCACGATGGGGCAGTAGGCCACATGGTTGCGCTGCGATCATCTCAAGTCACAACAGTTCCATTGAGCGAAGTTGTCAACCAAAAGCGTCCCATTGACATGAAGTTGTTTCATGAAATTGGCTCAGTTTTTTTCGGTTAATCCTGAAAATAGGCAGTCACTCTGCCTGAACTTTAATGACTGCAGGGAAAGCCGGTTGGCTGCTGATCGCTCGTCCTGGAAAATCAAATGCGGTTAACGGTTGTGAAGTCAAAGACCCATCGCCTTTGGGCCATTCGTTGACTTGGCTATTGACCACAATGATGACTCGCTGAATGCCAGGTATGTCACACAACGACAAAACAATTTGCGCGACCGATGAAACAAGATCATCGCCAGTCGCCTGAAAGATCTCTGAGGTGAGATCAACTCGGACCAGGTCTGAGGCGACATAGCGCGCCGAGAGTAATTCCGTTGAAGCAGGTATTGCACTGCGGAGTCCGGCGTCCTGTTCGGCTTCAATGGGACCGTTGAGCAATACCTGAACGACATCAAACGGGTCAGTGGAGAGGTTGCGTTGCACTCCAGTAAGAATTGAGCCGCCAGTGCTTTCGGTGCGCTGTAGATACACCCTTCCAAGCCCACTGCCTATTTCGTCAGACGAAGTAGTTTCTTCCAATTTTTGTTGTCGAGATTCTGGGATCACTTGTGAGGTGTTCTCAGGTCCGAACGAACAGCCAACGGTTAGCGTCACGAAAATCGCGAGGACGAATGTGTTCTTTGCTCGAACCGCAAAATACTTTGTCATCACGACACTCTCTCGCCTGGAAGTTCAATGATGAAACATGCACCATCAAGGCCGTCATGGCGATCTTCAACCCAAACTCGTCCACGATGAAGTTTGATATGTTCGTCAACGAGGGCGAGTCCGAGTCCGGCGCCTTCAGATCCGCTGCGTCGTCCAGCGATAGATCCACGAGCAAATCTTTCGAAAATAAGGTCGCGTTCTTCCAGGGGGACACCCGGGCCGTGATCTTCAACCGTGATCCAAATTTGCGAAGGTGGATCTTCATCATCAGGAACGAAAACTGAGATTTCCAATTCTCCGCCGCCGTATGCACGGCCGTTGTCAATCAGGTTGGCAACAACTCGCGCAAGGCGACGGCGATCGCCAGTGATCAACATTTCTTCGGCGGTCTCAGATACCAAGATGACTGTTTCGGGAGCACTGCTGATTGCAACAGCCTGACGAACGAATTCTCCGACGAGAAGTTCATCAACATTGAGGCGAATGCCGCCGGCATCAAATCGAGAAATTTCCAGCAAGTCTTCAACGAGGCCTTGAAAACGTGAGACGTCGGCGACGAGCAGATCGAGAGCGACTTGAGCTCGTTCGGGCATCTCGTCACGCCGAGCCAGCATCACCTCAACTGAAGCAGCCAAGGTCATGAGCGGGGATCTCAATTCATGACTGACATCAGAAGTGAATCGAGTGTCGCGTTCAACGCGTAACTGCAATGCACTGGCCATGTCGTTGAATGACGAGGTCAGTACCGCAAGGTCGGGGTCTTCGGTTTCTGCAAGACGAGTATCGAGTCGACCGCCAGCAATCGCTTGAGCCGCCTGGCTTGCGGCAGTGAGTGGACGCACGGCTCGTGATGCGGCAATGGCGCCGAGGATGATTCCGAGGAGAGTTGTGATGCCAGCCGCGAGAATCAGTGCGAGATTGACGCTGTTGAGGGTTGAACGCACATCGTTGATGGAAGGAAACTCAAAATAGGCCGCATCAACTGAATCAAGTGGAACGCCAACTGCCAAAACGAGTTCGTTGTCAACTTCAACACGCATCGTGGAGGGTTGACGATTCTGTATGACTGAAGTTAAAAGAGAGAGCGGAATCACCGACGAGGAAAACCGTGCATCATTTCCGGTCCAAGTTCCGCGGAAATAGACCAATGGGCGATCTGCTCCGAGTCGTTCAAGGACTGTTTGAATATTGGGGGGATTTGAACGCAGATCTACTGCAAGACGGGAAGCATTTGCGTACGTTTGGTCAATGGCACTTCCCGTTCGCTCTTCAACCAAATTGGAACGGGTGAAGTTAAAGGTTGCGAGAGCCAAAAAAAGCGACAATGCCAAACTGCCGAGGCCAAATGTCAAGAGAATTCGACTCCGCAGACCTAGCGGCCCGAAGTGCCATCGTCGACTCTGACGTTTTGGTTTCGAAGATCGCCCCGAAGGCTCGCCTCCTTCGATCACGTCTTGTTCAATCATGTCTGGTTCGATTGACACCAACGATCAAGCCTGTAATCGGTAACCCAAGCCACGAACCGTCACAACATGGCGCGGGTTAGCCGAGTCACTTTCAACTTTTGTGCGTAAGCGGCGAATATGAACATCAACGAGTCGACCATCGCCGAAATATCCGTAGCCCCACACTGAGTCAAGTAAATGTTCACGGCTGAACACTCGTCCAGGGTTTTGGGCGAGTTCGCACAGGAGTCTGAACTCGGTCTTGGTCAAGTGAAGTTCGGTGCCTGAGCGCAAGACCTTTCCCTCATCGGGAATGATTTCTAGGTCGCCAAAAACGAGTTTCGGGTGCGCCGGGTGAGCGGGACGAGCGCGACGTAGCAATGCTCGAATGCGCGCTGAGAGCTCTTTTGGAGCGAAGGGCTTGGTGAGGTAGTCATCGGCTCCGGCTTCAAGTCCAGCGACAACGTCGTGGGTATCTGAACGTGCTGTCACCATCACGATGGGGACATCGCTTGCACGGCGGATCGTGCGACACAACTCAAATCCATCGATACCAGGAAGCATGATGTCAATCAACACAACATCGGCAGGCTGACGAAGAAACAAAATGACTGCTTCTTCACCACTTGCGGCCTCGTCAACGGTCCAGCCTTCGTCTTCAAGCGCCAACTTGACAGCGGCGCGAATTCGTTCATCATCTTCAACAGCAAGGATTCTGGTTCCCACGACTACATCTTGCCTTATGTCGAGGGCGCGGCGGGGACAAGCGTGTCGATTCTTTGTCTTCGGGTCATAAAAGTTTGAGCAAGTCACCATGGATGCGCGGTGATGCCACAAGAACCTCAGAAGGAGTAATGGTCTCGCCGACAAAATTAGAGAGTGTGGCACCGGCTTCGCTGGCGATTAATTGTCCAGCGGCAAGATCCCACGCTTGAAGTCCTTCTTCAAAATAGGCATCAAGTCGACCGGCGGCAACGAAACACAAGTCGGCCGCAGCAGCGCCAAGACGTCGGATATCGCGAACGCGTGGCAACAATCGAGCGATGCGCTGTCCTTGCAGATCACGACGAGATGCACTGTATGAGAATCCGGTGGCCACGAGCGCGGTTTCGATTGACTCACATGATGAGACCTGAAGGCGGGTGGATCCGAGCCAGGATCCATGTCCCTTGGCTGCGACAAAAAGCTCGCGGGTGGCGGGGAGAAAGACCGCCGCCGCAACTGGATCGGCATCGACGCATGCAGCGATAGAAATGGCGTAGCCGCTGAGGTTGTACAAGAAATTCGTGGTGCCGTCGATGGGGTCAATCAACCATGTGTACGGGGTCGTGCCCTGTACTTGTCCGCCCTCTTCGCCGATGATCGAATCGTGGGGGCGCAGTTTGCGGAGTTGTTCAACAACGAAATGTTCGCTCGCAGTGTCCCACTGAGTCACCATGTCGGTTGCCGACGACTTGGTCAGCACTTTGCCGGCACCGTTTCGGCGACCCGAGAACACTAGGTCGCCGGCATTGCGAGCAATGCCGGCGGCTACGTTCATGAGTTCAACAAACTCTGCAGATGATGGATTCATGATGAGCGGGAGTCGCTGAGATCGCGCCATTCTCCAGTCGCCCGCAGGACGAGTACAGCGATGATTGCGGTGCCTCCCGCAGTGATGATCGCACCGATCAAAAGTCCGAGGCCAAGGGGTGTCGTGCTGGTGCCATCGTATTGAATGTCAACCAAGGTGTAGCCGATCAGTGCTCCTGCCACACCGCCAAGGAGGACAGAAACAAAGGCGATGATCCGAGCCAAAGGCGATGGAAGGGCCGAGAGTGGACGTTCATTGGTCACCGCTACATCGTAGGCTCGTGGGGTGATGCAAGGTTCGGTTGTCAGCGAAGTTATTCCTCCGCGGAAAGTGGTCGTGGTCATCCCGACCTTTAACGAAGCGGGCAATATTGAAGCAGTTATCGCTGGCGTGATCGCCGCTTTGCCCGATGCCTCAATTTTGGTTGTTGATGACAACAGTCCCGATGGCACCGCGGATTTGGTGGAAAGTTATGCCGAACAAATCCCCAAGACTTTTGTTGGCTTTGTACAGGTCCATCGGCGTCAGACTAAAGCTGGACTTGGCGCTGCTTATCGTGATGGTTTCGCCAGGGCTCTTGAAATGGGCGCCACAATTTGCGTGCAAATGGACGCTGATCTTTCGCATCATCCGATGTATTTGCCAGCAATTGTTTCGGTGGTCGATATGGGCGCTGATGCATCGTTGGGTAGTCGTTACATTCCAGGAGGGCGAATTGAAAATTGGCCGCCGTTGCGTCGCTTCTTATCGCGTTGGGGTAACAGATTTGCCGCAGGCATGTTAGGTCTCGCAATCAATGATGCGACGAGTGGCTATCGGGCCTATTCGCGCTCAATCCTTGAGCGCATGGATTATGCAAGTGTTCAAGCCGAGGGGTACGGCTTTCAAATTGAGATGTCGCATCGTGCCGTTCGATGTGGGGGTCGCATTGTTGAGGTGCCGATCTTGTTTACTGATCGAGTGGTTGGCGAATCGAAATTAACGCACCACATCATTGGCGAAGCGTTCGGTCTTGTGGTCAAGTTGTGGTTCAAAGACCGTGTATTACGGCGTGTTCGACGCCGATGACTCAAGTTCGCGGATTGATTGATGGCTGAGTATCGCACGATCTTGCACGTCGATATGGATGCTTTTTTCGTCTCTGTTGAAATGAGGCGACATCCAGAACTCATCGGCCAACCAGTTGTGGTTGGTGGGGCAGGATCCCGTGGAGTCGTGGCGGCTGCCAACTATGAAGCTCGTCGGTACGGAGTGTTTTCCGCGATGTCATCCTCAAAGGCACGTCGGTTGTGCCCGCAGGCAGTTTTCTTATCTGGTGACTACGGCGAATACGCGAAAGTCAGTTCGCAAGTACACGCGATCTTTATGCAGTTCACCCCGTTTATTGAACCCATTGCTCTTGATGAAGCTTTCTTGGATGTCACTGGTTCAACTCATCTGTTTGGAGACGGCACCGCGATCGGCTGGAAAATCAAGGAGCAAATTCACAACGAACTTGAACTGCCTTGTTCGGTTGGTGTGGCAACTTCAAAGTTCATTGCCAAACTTGCATCAAAAAAGGCTAAGCCCATTCCGACGAGTGGCGGAATTGATCAGGGCCATGGAGTATTAAGAATCGAGCCTGGCGAAGAGCTGTTCTTTTTGCATCCCCTGCCAGTGCAATCGTTGTGGGGAGTCGGTCCCGCGACGTTGGTCAAACTGGAGCGACTTGGAGTGAGTCAAGTGGGCGATCTGGTCGCGTTGGGTGAAGAGACGCTCGTTCGGGCCGTGGGAAAGGCTCACGGGCGCCACCTTTTTGCGTTAGCTAATGGCATCGACGAGCGGTCGGTGAAGACTGAACGAGATCTCAAGTCAATTGGTCATGAAGAAACCTTCTCTCACGACATCACCGATCGTGAATCAATGCGTCGAGAAATAGTCCGATTAGCTGATGCGGTTTCATCACGGTTGCGAGCGCACGAGAGCGCGGCGCGAACCTTGCAGCTCAAAATTCGCTATTCAAATTTTGAAACCATCACCCGTTCAATCACGCCGGGCAGCCCGATTGCGAGTGCCCCAGCAATGGTGAAGGCGCTAGATCCATTGCTTGAGAAAATCGACCCAACAATTGGGGTTCGGCTGATTGGAGTCAGTGTTTCTGGTTTCGTTGAGCCTGTTGAGCAACTATCGCTGCTCGATTTCGGAGGAGACGGTAGTGACGAACTTGGGAACGCCAGCCGAACGACTGCTGACTTGGAACGCGACTGGAGTCCAGCGAGTCAAGCAGTTGATGAGATCCGTGAAAAATTTGGTCGCGGCGCAATTAGCCCGGCAAGTTCATTGTCGGTGAATGGTCGTCGCGAATTAGGTCATTCGCCGTGGGGTCCGGGTGAAGAAAAATCGGGGCATGCTTTGCCTTAGGTCGTGCCGTCTGTGAGACTAGGAGCCAGCAAGGAAAGTAGGAGGTGAAACCATGGCATTGTCCGAAGACGAACAGCGCATATTGCGCCAAATCGAACAAGAGTTAGAAAACGACTCCAAGTTTGCTCAGGCGGTATCGCCCTCAGGCTTGTACACCCATTCAGCGAAAACGGTGCGTTGGGCCGCAGT
>JBIKOO010000170.1:0-2690 GCA_044358015.1 Ilumatobacteraceae bacterium | reverse complement strand
ACGACTCCAAGTTTGCTCAGGCGGTATCGCCCTCAGGCTTGTACACCCATTCAGCGAAAACGGTGCGTTGGGCCGCAGTTGGCCTAGTGGGTTGTCTGGTTTTGTTAGTCGTGTTATTGCAGGTTCACTACCTAGCCGCTTTTGTTGCATTTACGGGAATGCTGGCATTACTTGCAGTCATTGAGCGCAATGCTCGAGCCATGGGCAAAGCCGGTATTCAAGATGTGGCTGGGGCGATTCGCAAGGCGCGATCAACCGCAGGTCGTCGCCTTCAATAGTTTTTCTGTGTCTGTGTCTGTGTCTTTGTCTATGTCTATGTCTATGTGTTAGGCGAGTGTGCCGCCGGCGAGTTTCCAAGCGAGTCGTGGACTGATCCTTCGTAGTAGCTGAACTTTCAACGGCAAGTGTGCATTGTGCGATTGCACGAAAGCGACCAATGCTTCGGCTGCGATCGGATCAACCAGGTGTGGGGCGAATAAGGTCTTGCTCATTTCGTCGACGAGTTCTGTAATGACTTGTGGATCGTCCCACTGATTGGAGATCAACGATTGGCCGATTTCGTAGACGGTGAGCTGTTTCGGTAGTCGCCCATGAACTGTTTCAAATTGCGCAACCGCAATTCTCCAGTTCACGAGGATGTCGTTGCTTTCACGGCGTTGAACGAGAGAGCGAACCGCAATCGGGAGAGCGATAGCCCAGAGCGCAACCAGGGCGAGGACGACAACGAGAATCTTCAACCACTGGGCAGTTGTTTCAGTCCCGGCGCTTGTAATCGGAGCAAGAGATGTGCCTGAACTACTGGGTGTCGTCGTTGGCACTACCACGGTTGTTGTTGAGATTTGGTCGGGAGTCGTTGTGGTGGATGCTGCCGAAACGGGGGGAGAGTTGTCTTGTGCAGGGGCCACATTTGTATAGTCAGCCGATGGAGCGCCTCGGCCGGGCGTCGGTTCAAAAAGAACCCAACCGATTCCATCGAACCAAACCTCTGGCCACGCGTGAGCGTGCTGACCTCTCACATTAAATAGCTTGACGTTTGATGTTCCGATTGGTGTCTCTTCGCCTGGAGTGAAGCCGATGACGACCCGTGATGGTAAGCCGATCAAGCGGGAAAAAAGGGCAAATGTTGAGGAGAACTGTTCGCAATATCCGCTTTGACGAGCTAGAAAATCAAGGGTTGCCGAGGTTGAAGTGCTGGCTGGAACGTCTAGCGAATATGCAAAGTTGTCGCGAAAGTAACTTTGCAGGGCTAACAATTTTTCGTAGTTTCCACTACGTCCTTGAATGATTTCATCAACGACTTTTCGCAGTGCGGGAATTTCGTCATTCTCGGGAACTTGTAAATACTGAGTACCAGGCGGTGAAGTTGATTGGGCGAAGCGCAATGTGTCAGAAGACGGTACGACCACTGCTGACACAACTTGATAGATGTCGTTTTGTTGTAAGCCGTCTTTACTGACGAGCAAGGTCCCACTTTCGGGTTCGTAGAACAAACTTCGTGTGGCCGACCGCAATTGAATTGGCCGTTCGGCAACTGGGGCAAAACTTCCGGCGAGGCTCTGAATGGTGACAAGTTGTGTCACCTCAGTTGTTGCGACACCTACCTCAGAAATTGATGCGGTACTTGCAAGTTGCCCGCCGGCAGTATTAAACAGATCTTGCGACACGGTCCACTTATTTCCATCGAAATCGGGAAGAGAAGTGATGCGCCAATAAGAAGGAAACTCGGCAGCAACGCTAAAGAGAACTTCATCAGAGGGATTACTCAATCGGCCTCTGATGTCGACGAGAGGATCAAGTTGTGGTCCTGATTCTCCTGAGCGAGATGAAAGCCAAGCTTCTTCCGATGCTCCCGGAAGGCGAGGACCAACAACGAGAGCAATGAGGCTGGCGACGATTGCCAAACTTGCGATGTAAGTCGCCGAGACGATAGTCGTGTGGCCAGGGCGATATCCAAAGAGTCTGCTGCTGCGGGAGAGTTGATACCGCAACCGTAAAACCGCTACGGAAATAATTGCAGTCGCTATCCAAAGACCGGTGATCAAGGTTCGGTTTCGGTCAATGCCCACGCTTGACAGCACAATAAAAACAATGGTGGATGGAATCAATGACTCCACTCGACCTGCAAATCGAAAGGCGAAAGAGTCAGACAAAAACGCAATCAGACCGATGCTGATGAGGCCAGCGAAACCAAATCCTGATTGAAGTGGCAGGGGTGGAATGGCTTCGCCAAGGAGTTGCCACGATTGAGAAAGTTCACTCCAATTGAAAGACCAGGTTTCCTTGAGTGGTAAGCCGTAGGTGAAGGTCGCGCTGGCTTGGAAGTACGTTGTCGTGACGTAGGTGGTGAGCAGTACCGTGACAAAAGAAGGGAGAAATGGAACTCTCCATCGCCGCAAGGCATATGCCGTCAGATGAGCCAACGTCGCGACGATGACGTACGACGGCAAGAATCCCCAACCTTGAAAAATTCGACAGAAAGACATCGCCGTGACAAGCGTGAGGATCCACAGTGTGACGACGCCGAGTAAATCGCGTATCGTGCGATCGTAAGCGAGGCCGATAAAGCTCGTGGGTAGATCTGTATGTGGATCTGTAGATATCACGGGCGGCGGTTCAGAAGATGTGTTCATGTGCTTGAACAGTCGTTTGGATACAAAGTTGCTTCCAGTCTTCGGCGAATTGCTCGAGCT
>JBIKOO010000042.1:0-14499 GCA_044358015.1 Ilumatobacteraceae bacterium | reverse complement strand
GATTGTGTGATCCTGCATACTTTCTTCTCGGATGAGACAACTCAACGTTGCGTGAAGACGGTGAAAGATAGCGCCGAGCGTGCCGGGCGCGACCCCGACAAAGTTCGAGTGTGGTCGTGTTTTGCCACCATTGGCGACCACATTCCCGAAGACATTCGGCTAAAGAAAACAGTTGGGCGTCTCGCTACATATCTGCAGGGCTATGGCGACTTAATGGTTACGACCAACAATTGGGATCCGACTGTTCTACAACGATTCAGGGATGACGAGTTCATCAAAACATTTCGCGGGGCTCTTGATGGCGTTGCCACCACTGAACAACTTGAACATGTGGCGACTCTCATTCCATCTGAATGGCTTGAGAGCGCTGCTAGCGGTACACCCGAACAGTGCGTTCAGAGTATTCGTCACCAGTTTGATTTGGGATGCGATGGAGTCATCATGCACGGCGCTAGCCCAGATGACCTCGCGCCGATAGTGCACGAATACCGAGCAACACGTCCAGTAGGTGTTTTCGATCATCTCGCCGCAAATCCAGGAGGCTGATATGTCTGTGAATGGAAAGTTCGCACATAACGGAGATCTATCTATCTATTACGAAAGTTTCGGAGACAGATCACAACCAACGTTGGTATTGATCAATGGTCTTAGCAATCAATGCATTGCCTACCGCGATGAATTCTGCCAACTGTTTGCTGCATCGGGATTTCACGTGATCCGATTCGACAATCGTGATGTCGGTCTGTCAAGCGACGGGCCAGAGGGTTACTCATTGAAAGATATGGCAAGTGACGCAGTCGCGGTGCTAGATGATCTCGCCATTAAGAAGGCTCACGTCTTTGGTGTATCACTAGGCGGAATGATTGCCCAAACTTTCGCAATCGAGTTTCCCGAACGAATACTTTCGCTGATATCGGTCATGTCAACAACTGGCGACTCCGATGTGGGACGCCCAACCGATGAAGCCCGCGAATTGTTGTTGACTCCTGGATCAACGAACAGAGAGCAGGCAATTGAGTTACACCTCGCTGGAAAACAAGTGTGGGGCAGTCCAGGCCATATTGATGATGAATATGAGCGTCAGTTTGCGGGAGAAGTCTTTGACCGAGCCTGTCGACCAGACGGAGTTGGTCGGCAGTACAAAGCATCGCGAGCCGACAGAAGTCGTTCCGATCGTTTGCGTGCCCTAAAGGTTCCGACTTTGGTTATTCATGGCGATCAGGACACTCTGATTGATATTTCGGGCGGCCGCCGAACCGCTGAAGTGATCCGTCAAGCACAGTTTCTGGAAGTAGAGGGTATGGGCCACGATTATCCGGAACATTTCTGGACAATCTTGGTGACCGCTGTGCGAGAACATTGTCAAAACATCTAAGGTTTTGTCACTATGACTGATACTAAGCCAGTTTCGAATTGGGCCACAGATTTTGATGTTTTTGACCAGCAATATGTGAATGACCCGTACAGCATTTGGGCGGTTCTTCGCGATGAATGTCCGATGGCTCACACCGACCGCTGGGGCGGTTCATGGCTGCCGACGCGTTACGAAGATGTCACGGCGATTGCTCGAGATATCGAGACGTTCCCTTCAAGGTTTGGTATCTCTGTTGTTCCTCCAGCGAATCCTCTTGACGCCAACTCTCAACCAGCTTTCTTGCCATACGGGGTTCCTCCGATTAGTTCTGATCCGCCTTTACACACGTGGACCCGTCGTCTCCTTCTTCCATGGATGAGTCCGCAAAGAACTCTCACCTACGAACCAATGACGAAAGATTTGTGCAATCGTCTGATCGATGGTTTCATTGCCGACGGCAATGCCGACGCTGCAGCCGATTATGCGCAACAGATTCCCGTCAGAGTCATCGCTCATATTCTTGGAGTTCCTGAATCAATGAGCAGTACCTTTACGGGTTGGGTTCGTGACGTTTTGGAATTCGCCTATGACGAAGAACGGCGGCGGCGCGGAATGACCGGCGTTATCAAATTTTTCATTGGTGCGATTGCCGAACGCAAAGAGAATCCAGGCGACGACCTCATCTCTGAACTACTGCAAGCCGAGGTTGATGGAGAGTCCGTCAACGAGAGCGTGATCTTAGGAATGTGCGGACTTCTGCTCATTGCTGGAGTAGATACAACATGGTCGTCAATCGGATCTTCTTTGTGGCACCTCGCGAGCCATCCAAAAGACGCCAAACGCCTCGTTAAAGAACCAGATCTGATGCCGACCGCTATTGAAGAACTATTGCGGGCATATTCACCCGTCACGATGGCGCGACGTCTTGGTGAAGACGTTGAGTACAACGGTTGCCCGATGAAAAAGGATGAACGTATTTTGATGAACTTCCCTGGTGCAAACCGGGACCCCGAGGTTTTCGAAAACCCTGATGAAGTCATTCTTGATCGTCAACTCAATCGACATGTCGCTTTTGGCGCCGGTATCCATCGTTGTGCGGGATCTAACTTGGCCCGCATGGAGTTACGAGTAGCTATTGAAACGTGGCTTGAGCGGATTCCTGAATTCGAGATCGCCGATGAATCAAAAGTCACTTGGGCGGGCGGTCAAGTACGTGGTCCCCGCACCGTTCCAGTTCGCTTTCCGTCAATCGGTTAACGATGAGCGAGGGCACAAACTTCATTGTTTCTCCGCTGCAGGGAACAGTTCTGTTTGTGGCATCTGTAGGTGTCGAGTGTTCCAAGGGGTCGGTAGTCATCACCTTGGAATCAATGAAAATGCAGCATGATATTTTCGCAGAGACGGACGGTGCCGTATCAGAGGTGCTTGTGCAAGTTGGTCAAGCGGTCAAAACAGGCGACCGTCTCGTTTCATTTATTCCTCGAAGAATTTCTTTTGACTCTCTGATTGAAATGTCTTCAGAAGTTGAGGCATTAGTTCGCCCTGATCTTGACGAAGTGCAACGGCGTCACCAAATCGGTTTAGATGACGAACGTAAAGAAGCGGTCGCCAAACGTCATGGACAAGGTCGGCTGACGGCCCGTGAGAATATCAATCTTCTGATTGATGAGGGCTCATTGGTTGAGTATGGGCCGACGGTCGTTGCTGCCCAACGGCGTCGACGTTCACTTGACGATCTGATCACCAAGACACCAGCCGATGGACTTGTCGGTGGACTTGCCTCGATAAACGGCTCGTTGTTCAGTGGTCACGATTCTCGAGTTGTCGTGATGTCATACGACTATGCAGTCTTGGCTGGTACCCAAGGCCAACAGAACCACCGCAAGAAAGATCGCTTATTCGAAGTTGCCGAGAAGTTGCAGTTGCCGGTGGTTTTCTTTGCCGAAGGTGGTGGCGGTCGCCCCGGGGATACTGATGGGCTAGGCGTGTCGGGACTTGACTGTTGGGCGTTCCATGATTTCGCCAAATTGTCGGGTCTTGTGCCCTTAATCGGCATTACTGGCGGCTTTTGTTTTGCGGGTAACGCGGCGATCCTGGGATGTTGCGATGTCGTCATTGCACTCGAGGGATCGAATATCGGCATGGGCGGACCGGCGATGATCGAGGGTGGAGGACTAGGCGTCTTTGCACCCCAAGAGATCGGTCCGCTATCAGTTCAACAGGCCAATGGCGTCGTGGATCTGGTTGCAAGAGATGATGCTCATGCAGTCGACTTAGCAAAGAAGTACCTGTCGTTTTTTCAAGGCTCTACTCACGACTTCACCATCCATGATCAAGATCAGTTGCGTACGGCCATTCCAATCAATCGAGTCAAGGCGTACGACGTCCGAAATGTTATTGAACTGATGTTTGATGTCGATTCCGTTCTTGAACTCCGAAGCGGTTTCGGTCTCGGAATGTTCACGGCATTGGCGCGCGTTCAAGGTAAACCTGTTGGCGTCATCGCCAATAATCCTCATCACTTGTCTGGCGCCATTGATAGCGATGGAGCAGATAAAGCCGCCCGCTTTATGCAATTGTGCGATGCGTTTGATATTCCATTGATAACACTCGTTGATACGCCCGGAATGATGGTCGGTCCTGAAGTTGAGCAAACTGCGTTGGTGCGGCACTGCAGTCGTCTTTTTGTCACGGGTGTCAATATTTCTGTTCCAGTGATATCGATTGTCCTTCGAAAGAGTTACGGGTTGGGAGCGCAAGCGATGATGGCTGGCAGCACCAAGGCTCCGCTTGCTTGCGTCGCTTGGCCGACGGGCGAATTCGGTGGCATGGGGCTAGAGGGCGCTGTGAGGCTTGGATATCGCAATGAATTAGCCGCGATTACTGACGAATCTGAACGCGAAGCCACATTTCAAAAGATGGTTGATCGCATGTACGAACACGGCAAGGCACTGTCGGTCGCTACGCATTTCGAGATTGACGATGTGATTGACCCGGCAGATTCTCGTCGCTGGCTGAACGCAGTTTTGGAATCACACCGAGCACCAGTGCGATCGGGTAAGAAGCGATCAAATATTGATACTTGGTAAATTTTAAAGCTGATTAACGAACAGGACGTAGTTCGTTGAGTGCGCTGACGTTGTCCAAAAGAATCTTTTTACGATCGCTGTCAGAGAACGCCTTTAACTCGGTGACGTAGTCAAGTGGGTTGGGCATACCTTCAATATGGGGCCAGTCAGATCCGAAGAGCACATGATCTGCTCCCATGATGTCGGCCACCTCATGAACGTCGTCTTCCCAGAATGGATTGATCCACCAATTGTTACGCAAGGTTTCCACTGGATCATCAACGAAGTATCCGGGCATTTTCTTGGCCGTTGAAGTCAACTTGTCACAGGCATCACGCAAGAAACTCGAACCGTTTTCGATTGAAGCCATACGTACATTGGGGAAACGATCAAACAGCTTCTCAAAGACCGACGTGATGATGAAATCTTGTGCTGCCCTTTCGATGGCGAAACTCTTGATCGAAGGCTTCCATGAACCGCTAAATGAAGCCGAGAATGAATCGTTGGCATAACCATTACTGGAATAGCCACTATCTCCGGCATGAATAATGACAGTGATTCCGGCTTCATTGACACGAGCCCAAAAGGGGTCATACACCGAATCAAATGGCGACAACTGTCCGGTAATGGTGGTCGGTGCTGCGGGACGCATACACACCACTCGTGCACCTTGCGAGAGCGCCCAATCAAGTTCGGTGCAAGCCCAATCAACTGAGGCCAGCGAAATATACGGTCCAGCGAAAATTCGATTCTTATAATCAAAGCCCCAATCCTCTTGGAGCCAACGATTGAACGCTGTAAACATGATTCCGACGCCTTCTGGATCATGTTTCAAAATCTCTTCGTACAACATTCCCAGGGTGGGGAAGAGCCATATCTTGCTCACACCCTGTTGATCCATTACGGCAAGTCGTGCGTCATGATCGCGATACTCGGGGCGAATTGGTTCTCTTTTGGCAAGAAACTCCAGCGGATGTTTTTTCTCGGGGTTCCCGCGGAAATAGTCATGCATTGAGCCAGCTGGAGAAATGGGATCGAAAGTTGCATTGGCTACAACGCGACTCACGCGGCCACCGATGACTGGATATTGACGTCCGTTGATTTCTGCCCACTGCACACATCTTTGACCATCTTTGGGGTCGAGGTGACGAGTGAAGGCGTCAAGAGCCTCGTAATAGTGGTTGTCGGCATCAAAGGGAATGAAACCCAATTCATTGCTCATAAGAGCATCGTACGATGCCACACGGCGGAGTGCGTAGCGTAGGGGCATGGATAGCCAAGAAAATCTTCAGGTTGAGGACCCCTCCTCGCATCCCAAACACGTGGTCGTGGTGTTGCTCGACAGCCTCAATCGCCACCTTCTAGGGGCATATGGAGGAACCGAATTCGCCACCCCGAACCTTGATCGGTTCGCTGAACAGTCGGTGGTCTTTGAAAACCATCACACCGGTTCTTTGCCCTGTATGCCCGCCCGACACGACTTACTCGTCGGGGCTTTGGACTTTCCGTGGCGCCCTTGGGGTTCGGTCGAAATTTGGGAGGACGCAATTACCTTCGCATTACGTCAAGCCGGCGTGACCACGATGTTGGTTTCTGATCATCCACATCTCTTTGAATGTGGCGGTGAGAATTATCACGTTGATTTTGATGCCTGGGAATATGTCCGGGGCCATGAAAATGACCCCTGGAAAACTCGACCTGATCCTTCATGGGTCGGCACCCCAGCTTTACCAGTTGATGAGCCCCGACGCGGGCACTTTAAGTACCAAGACTCACGTACCTGGTTTAAGTCGGAGGAAGATTTTCCGGGCCCACAAACAATGCAGGCAGCAGTTCAATGGATTCGTACCAACGCTGGACATCATGATCGCTCACTTCTTGTCATCGATGAGTTCGATCCCCACGAACCATTCGATACTCCTGAACCTTGGGCGTCGATGTACCGCGAGCAAGGTGATGATCCCCAAGAGGAACATCCGTGGATGATTTGGCCGCCATATGTCATTGATGGCCTGAAGAACGGGTTAATCACAGAACCAGAAGGTAGATCTTTGCGAGCCGCGTACGGCGCGAAACTTTCAATGATTGATCACTGGTTTGGCAAGTTGCTTGATGCAATTGATGCCTCGCCTGACGCTAATGAAACAGCGGTCATTATCTGCACCGATCACGGTCACTACCTTGGTGAGTTCGACGTGTGGGGGAAACCTGGTTTTCCGATCCACAACACGCTCGGTCATATTCCGATGATGATTCGTTGGCCCGATGTTGCACCGCGACGAGAATATGCACTGACGACCACGGTTGACATTCATGCAACTCTGTGTGACGTATACGGAATTTCGGTTGAACACCGCACGCATGGTCACTCCCTAGTTCCTCTGATTGAACAGAAAGCATCCAGTGTTCGAGACCACTGTTTGTCTGGTTATTGGGGACGCGAAGTGCAATTGATCACCAAGGACCACACGTATACGCGCGGGTCGGTCGGTGATGGATTCCCGCTCTCGATGTGGTCAAACCGTTGGAGCACGATGCCTGTTCACTCGATGCCACATATCCGATTACCTCGCCCTGATCAGCGGGCCTACTTGGACGCAATGCCTGGAAGTTCAATTCCAGTAATCCGCCAACCATTTATGCAGGGCGACTTCTTGCCATTTTGGGCATACGGAGGACTCAAAAACGAGAATCTTCTCTTTGATCGCACGAGTGATCCAGGAGAGCTCAACAATCTCGCGGCTGTTCACAGCACTGTGCAAACAGATCTTGAGAAGAGACTTGAACAAAGACTGAAAGAAGCGTTGCTGGAAATCAATGCCCCCGATGACGTTCTTCAACGCTTAGGACTTCAGGACTGATCTAGTTATAGACAAATGTCGTACGGGCGAATCGGAACTCGGGGTAGTTCACGACCGACGGCTTGACGAATGGCGTTGGCAATGGCCGGAGTCACCGAAATACAAGGAGGTTCGCCAATACCTTTGGCGCCGAGTGGCGACTTCGGCTCATGCTCTTCGATGAAAACCATTTCGACGGTTGGAGCATCAAGGAAGGTTGGAAGCAAATAATCAGTAAAGCTCGGATTGCGGACCTTGCCATCTTTGACAATGATTTCTTCCATCACTGCTAAGCCGAGACCTTGAGCGATTCCACCCTCAATCTGACCCATGGCAGCCAATGGGTTCAACACACGACCGACATCTTGTGCCGTGGCGATCTGTACCACTTTGATCAGACCAAGCTCAGGATCGACGTCGACGACAGCTCTGTGCGCAACAAAGGCGTAAGCAACATGGCAATTGCCTTGACCATTCTCATCAAGATCTTCGGTCGGAGGATGATGGTATTCCTCCGTGCAATCGATTTCGATCTCGCTGATGGCATCGCTCACTGACACGCGGCGTTGAGTTAAGCGATCCATAATGTCAGTTCCGTCAATTTCAAGTTCGAAACGAGTCATCTCAAACTTTGTCGCAACATGATCGAACAATTGAGCAAGTGCTGCTTGGCACGCAACTTGAACTGCTCCACCACTCATCCACGTTTGGCGACTTGCTGAAGTTGATCCGGCCGAACCGACTTGAGTATCAATGGTGTCAAGAATGACTTCGTCAACACCAAGCACAGTTCGGGCGATCTGTTGGGCCAACATCGTGAACCCTTGACCAACTTCGGAAGTCGCAAACTTGATGGTGACCACACCGTTACTGATTCGACAACGAGCAGTAGAGAAATCATCAAAGCCTTCGCTGTACATGAGGTTTTTGATGCTCACACCCCAGCCGACACCACGGCGGATATTTGAAGGCTGCGCAGTTAATCCAGTACCACCAGGAATCGTGCGAAGGTCAGCAGAATTCTCAAGTGGATCTGGCATTGGGATTGCGTCGGTCTCACGGATGCACTGCGCGACCGGAGCGACGCTGTCCATGATTTGACCGGTAATCATTCGGTCACCAGTTTCCATGGCATTCAGAAGTCGAATCTCAACGGGGGAGACACCAACTGCTGTCGCAAGCTTCTCCATTTGACTCTCATGAGCGAAACACGCTTGCACGACGCCAAATCCACGCATTGCTCCACAAGGGGGATTGTTCGTGCGAACTGCCCAACCATCAACAATTGCATTTTCACATTTGTATGGCCCTTGTGTATGGGTAATGCCGTTGATGAGCACCGCTGGGGAAGTGCTGCAATACGCTCCGCCGTCGAACACCATTCGTGATTCAATCTTGACGATCTTGCCGTTTGCGTCGGCGTGATGCTTCATCCAGATTTTCGCTGGATGACGGTGCACATGACCGTAGAAGCTTTCTTCACGTCCATACGAGATTCGGACGGGACGCCCTGCCTTCATAGCGAGCACGGCAGTATGAACTTGCAGACTGATGTCTTCGCGAGCTCCGAATGCTCCACCTACTCCACCCAACACCAACCGAATATTCTCTTCGGGAATGTTCAAGCAATCGGCGATCTGCTTGCGATCTTCGTGCAACCACTGAGTGGCGACGTACATCTCTAAGCCTTGACCACCCGAATCTGGAATTGCTAACGCAGACTCAAGACCGAGGAACGCTTGATCTTGCATTCCGATCTCGTATTCGCCTTCGACTTGAATGACACCCTCAATTGATGTGTCTCCACTGATGATCCTTTGATAACGGAAAATATTGCCATCTGGGTGAATCTGCTCGGCTACACCGGCGATGCATTCCTCGGGATCGGTCACGGGTGTCAGTACTTCATAAATCACTTTGATCGCCGCTAAGGCTCGCTGGCAGGTTTCTGGATGATCGGCCGCGACGGCAGCAATTGGTTCTCCGCTGTAGCGCACAGTGTCGCCAATCGCAGCGAAGACGGGTTGATCCTGAACGATCAGTCCGTACGTCAACTTCCCGGGTACATCAGCCGCAGTCACGACCGTGGCGACACCATCAATTGCGTAAGCGCCGGACACATCAATCGCCAAAACACGGGCGTACGGATGCGGACTACGTAAGGTGGCACCCCACAACATGTTGTCGGCCCACATATCGCTGGAGAATGCGAAACCTCCTTGAACTTTTGCGACACCATCAGGCCGACTAGCGCTTGTACCAAGGGTTCCGTGACGTTGGCCAGTTGAAGAAATTGTTGATGTCACGACGGATTCCTTCGTTGATCGGCAACCGTGCGCACTGCTTCTAAAATTCGTCCATAACCGGTGCAGCGACAGATGTTTCCAGACAGAGATTCACGAATCTCGTCATCGGACGGATTCGGATTGTTTTCTAAAAGATGATGCACAGCGACAATGAACCCAGGAGTACAAAAGCCACATTGAACTCCGCCTTCTGCGAGGAACGCTGACTGAACATCGGTGAGTGATCCATCAGGTCCCAATCCCTCAACCGTCAAGATTTCGGTGTCAACTGCTGTCGCAGCCATCACCAAACACGAACAGACAGCCTGCTTGTCAACAATGACTGTGCAACTTCCACACTCGCCTTGTTCACAAGCTCCCTTTGCACCTGGGAGTCCGAGACGTTCACGCAACACATAGAGCAGACTTTCGCCGATCCATGCATCTTTCACGTCGTGGACCTGACCGTTCACCCGCAAGGAGTAAATCTCATTTGATTGCGAGGCACCCGAAACAGGGATATTGATGCTCATGAGAAAGACCTCGTTAATAGTCGTTGAGCCAGGACACCAATTGCATGTCGGCGATAGTCGGCAGTGGAACGATGATCGTCAATTGGGCGCGATTCAAGAGAGACGCGACGACCGAACTCCTGAGCAACAGATGCTTCTAATTGCGCACCAGCCCGTAAAGAAGTTGTTTTCATTAACCATGCTTCAGCACTGTGAGCGCGGATGATTGTTGGACCGACAGAACCCAAAGCGATTGATACGAAGCCTTCATCACTATCTCGAACGAGGCAGGCCGATGCAGTCGAGATCACCATCGCGTTGCGCGTTCCGACTTTTGCATAACCCTGCCACCCGTCAACAATGGGCATGGACACCGAATGCACAAACTCAGAGGGCTGCAAGCAATTCTTCTTCACACCAACCATGAAATCGACGAAGTCGATGTCGCGATTTCCCTCGGGACCAATGACATGAATTGTCGCATTCAGCGCAGCCAGAACGGGAAGTGAATCTCCAGCAGGCGAACAAGTACCTAGGTTCCCGCCAAGAGTTCCAGCGGCACGAATTTGAGGGGAGCCAACCGTTCTGGCAGCTTGGGCAAGAGCGGGAACGAGGCGAGCGATTTCGCCGACTTCCATTTCTGCGTAGGGGACACCGGCACCAATGGTGATCCGAGCCTGAGACGTACGGACAGACCACTCAGAAAGTTCTTTGACCTGTCGCAAACTGATCATGGTGTCAGGTTTGCGACCATGCAGATTGACCTCAACCATGAAATCAGTTCCACCAGCGAGCAATTTCGCCGAGGGATGATTTTGGAATACTTCGACAAGTTCGTCAACGTTGCGAGGGATAAAAACAGGCACTCGTTCAGTTTACATTTTGTCAAAGTATGAGAGTGAGATCTCAAGTAATACTTCGTCGCAGAATCAGCGTTTTGCTGCGCAATTTGACGATCGAAATCAATCCAGCGATCAACATGATCCCGATCACCACGAAATATGCCGACCAAGGAAGGTTTTTACCGGTCGTGAGTAGGTAAATATCTGGCGCTCCGAAAGTCATGAGCGTGATCATTCCCCAGACGACCGAGTCTTGGAAACGATGCTGAACCAAAGCATCGATCATCTTTGCGGTCGCACGAGCAAAAATTGGGCAAGAAATAAACTCAACTGCTGCGAAAATCCAAATATTGACCCCATATTTGGCGAAAAAGACGTCAGCAAAGATGATTCTGACGACACTCCAGACCATCACGGCCCCAAACCAGGCTCGTTCAAGTGAAATCTGCCTCTTTGTCACTGTCTAGAGGCTAAAGGGGCATAAGGTCAGGTCGTTGTGTTTAATAAATTCCCTATAAAAAGCCGGTCCCAGGATTCATCTCCTCGCGACATGTCGTTAGCGCTTCACGCGTTTACCGCCACCGGCGTACTTGTAGGTATGGCCGCCTTGGTCGCGGTACTAGATGGTTCAGCCCGGATGGCGATTATCTGGCTTCTGGTGGCGCAACTCATTGATGGAATTGACGGACCACTTGCACGTCGTCTCTTGCCCGATGAAGCAACGACCAGGTTTGACGGGTATGTGCTTGACCTTGTAATCGATTTCGTGACCTGTGTCCTCGTGCCTGCTGCATTTTTATGGCAATTCAGAATGGTCAATCACGATCGCTCGGGCATGATTGCCGTCGCTGCACTTCTCATGTTCTCAAGTTTGTGGTTCAGTCGAACCGACCAACAAGATGACGACAGTTGGTTTCATGGTTTTCCAGCGGCGTGGAATATGGTTGTCCCAACCTTGTGGTTGCTGGATAGTTCGCCCACAGTAACGATGGTCGTCGTGGCCTGTTTGTCAATTCTCACGATGACCAATGTGCAATTCGCTCATCCGGTTCGGGTTGTTCAATGGCGTATCTGGAATATGACAGCGATTTCCGTTTGGGTGATTGGAGTTCTGCTGGGAACTATTTGGTCGCCGCAAGTACCAGCACTAGTAATAGCTCTGGTCATTATTGGCCCAGTAATGGTTGCAGTAGCGACATTGGCGCGTCGCGTTGAGTTGACGCGCGATATCGAACTATTTCGCTGATCCATCCCATCCTGCGAAGGCGTCGATCATGGCTTTAACATCGCCAAGTGGATACAGAATCGGACAGGTGCATCCGTGGTCGATGTAATGCTTGACCTTGGCTCGGGCTTCTGCGGGCGTGCCACTTGCAGTCAGCATTTGCACGATTTCATCAGGAACTAGTTTGCTCGCCGCGACAACTTGTTCGTGACTGGCTGGCCAAGTGAGAACTTCGCCGACCTTGTCAAGTAATGATTGAGGGACGCCAGAGGCCTTCATGATGTGCGGCTGTTGGCCCAAATACTGAGTCACCATAAGGCGCGCCATATCAAGGGCAGTTTGACGGTCTTCATGAACGCTACACACCACAAGTTGCGGGCGGTCAATGTCGTCCAACGTCTTGCCTGCCTTAGCGGCTCCCTTTTCGAGAGCCTCGAGAGCCTGATCGTTGTAGTCGGGTGAAACTAAATAGTTCAACACCGCGCCATCAGCGATTTCGCCAGTGAGTTCCATCATTTGCATACCGGTTGCACCGATATAGATCGGCACATCTTTCGGCCGACGATCTTGATATACGTAATCCAGTTCAACACCATCTAAGTGGACGTATTCGCCATGAAACGTGACCGTTTCATTATTGAGAAGTGCTCGAACCGTGGTCACAATTTCGCGCATGACTCGCAGTGGCTTGGCACGATCAATACCGACTTTTTGTGCCAACGGATCCCACCATGCACCGATACCCAAAATAACTCGACCAGGAGCAAGGTCGTCGAGTGTTGAGAAGGTCGCAGCAAGACGAGCGGGATTACGGCTCCAACAATCGACTACGCCACTGCCAATCTTGATTCGATCGGTAACGCTCGCAAAAGCGGCCATCGGAACCGTTGCTTCACGTACTAATCGGCTTTCGGCCTGCCACACTGCGTCAAAGCCTTTGCTTTCTGCGTATTGAGCAAATTGCATACCTTCTCGAATCGGGTGCGCGTCTTGCAAGTAGATAGCAACGGGTTGATTCTGTTGGTTTTGGCTCATGATGTTTCGCGCCTTTAGGTGATCGGGTTGGTTTACAGTTTGGCAAAAAGTCGTTGCGCAGATTCGGATGCCTTGCTTCGCACCTCATCGAGATCTACACGGGTTGGTAATCCGTCGCGAAGCAAAGTCTCACCGCTTGATGTCTGAACATTGACAGCCCTGACTCCTGGCGTGAATGCAACATGCCATGCACTATCGCTGTGGTCATAACTCCAAGACACACGATCGCCTTGGCATTCGGGAATAAAGGAGTAACTGTTCTCTAGCCAAGACCAAGCAAGGTCAGGGGAGAGCGTGACATCGTCGGATCGATACGCGACATAAGCAAGTCGCATTTCTTCAAGCATGTCAGCACCAATACCATCGGTACCGAGAATGACTTTGTTTGAACGCCGAGCGGGGTGCGCATAACCAACACCATTGTTCATATTGCTTCGGGGGTTGTGAGCAATCGTTCCGTTTAATTCTCGATCAAGATGGACGCAGTGAACGAGCAGCCAATTATCTTGAGAGAGTTTTTCGAGTCGAGCACCAGCGGTGATGTCATCAATTCCTTCGGCTACGTGTATGTGCACACCGACACCAAGGTCGGTTGCAAGGCCAGAAGCGCTTTCGAGAAGTTCGTCTGAACAGGTGAACGCAGCGTGCACACCCACCATTCCGCGTCCACCCGCTGCGATAAACCGGCGATTCTCTTCAAGTCCGCGAAGTCCTGCTTCAACGCCATGTCGATCCGTCACTCCGTATGAGCAATTGACGCGAACTCCGACTTCAGCACAGGCCTGGGCTATGACGTCAAGGCTGCCTTCAATAGCATTAGGACTTTCATGGTGATCAATGATTCCGGTCGTACCGTTCATCAATGCTTCGACGGCACCTAGTTTGGCCGACCAATAAATCATGTCGAGATCAAGCGCAGAATCTAAACGCCACCAAACTTGCTGCAAGATTTCAAGAAAATTGGTGGGCTGAATAGGTGGCGCGGGCATGCCTCGGGCCAAGGATGAATACAAATGATGGTGACCGCAAACAAGACCAGGCGTGGTGCTCGTCATCTCAGTCGTTATCTTCATTAATCGGACGCATCGGCAAAACAGTTCGCCATTGACCGTCGTAGTCATAAAGCGCAGCGGCTACAGCGCCTGCAGTTGGCACTAATCCAATTTCTCCAACTCCCTTAATGCCATACGGCGAGTTCGGCTCAGGCGACTCCACAAGCACTACCTTCACGGGCGGCATGTCCTTGGCGCGAATGATTCCGAGCGAACGCAACGTTGTATTGGTAGGGAAACCTGTGTCGGGATCAGATGGGAAATTCTCTGACAGGGCATAACCAAG
>JBIKOO010000118.1:0-4326 GCA_044358015.1 Ilumatobacteraceae bacterium | reverse complement strand
GCGTCATAGAAAGGTTTGATTTCATCAAGACATCTTTCAGCGCCTAGACATCCGTCATCCATGATTTGACCAGGGCCCCACACGACGCCTGGCTTGATGACATTTCGTTTGCGCATTTCCCAACCTGAAATACCAACCATCTGTGCCAGGCGATCCATGATGCCTTCCATCGCAAACTGTGCCTGGTTCGCTCCGAAACCACGGAAAGCTCCACAAACCGGATTGTTAGTACGAGCAGCGATTGCCTCAACATCTATGTTGTCCATCGCATACGGTCCGCTGGCATGCCCAGCCATACGCTCGAGCACCTTCATGCCGACACTTGCATACGCTCCGCTGTCACCAAGAGCACGGACTTTCAGTGCAACGAGACGACCATCAGAATCACAACCTGCGGTGTACTCCATATGAATGGGGTGACGTTTGGCGTGCATCAAGAATGACTCTTCACGCGACAGCGTGCACTTCACTGGTGTGTCAAGCAACCATGCCGCAAGTGCTGCATGCGCTTGATTACTCATGTCTTCTTTTCCACCGAATGCTCCGCCATTTGTGACAAGCTCGACGGTGATTTGTGAATTGTCGATACCGAGAACGCGCGCTATGTCATTACGGTCATCCCACACGCCTTGACCACCCGAGTACACGTGCAAACGACGAACACCGTCAATCACTGACGGAACGGCAAGCGAACTTTCGGGCTCCAAGAAGGCATGCTCGATACGCTGAGTATCAAAAATCTCGTGCACGACATGAGGCGCTGCCGCCAAAGCAACCTCAACATTGCCACGCGAATACTTACTGATACTCAAGACATTTGAATCAGTACCCCAAACGGCTAATTCTTGATTGGTAATCGCAAATAGGGGATCGGTGATCGGCTTGAGAGGGGAATACTGCACTTCAACAAGCGATACAGCCGCGCGGGCCGCAATGCGGGTTTCGGCTACAACAACCGCCAAAACATCACCGGCGTAACTGGTTCGACCACCGACCGGAATCATCACCGGCCAGTCCTTGTAAATGAGACCAACTCGCAGTTCGGCAGGAATATCAGCTGCGGTGAAAACACCAACTACTCCTGAGGCTTTTAGCGCGGCTTCAGTATTGATGGCCGTGATATCTGCCCGAGCGTGTTCTGTGAGAACGAGCGCTGCGTGAAGCATTCCGGGAATACGAATATCGTCGACATACCCACGATCACCCAGGGTTAACTCTTTGGCTTCGTATTTCATTCCACCCGAACCAAGACCAGTTGGATGCTGGGGAACGAGTTGTTTGCCCTGTGCGACTGCCTCAATTGCGTCAAGCACTTTGACATATCCGGTACAGCGACACAGATTGGCGCCGAGATGGCGACTCATATCCGCCTTGGTGAGTGCTGCTCCCTTTTTGTCAATTTGACCCTTAGCCCGCATCACGATGCCGGGAATACAAAAACCGCACTGCAGACCTCCACAAGCAGCAAACGCATTTGCATAAGAGTCACGTTCTGCTTGCTCTAGGCCTTCAAGAGTGACAACCGATTTACCGGCAACTTTCTCAAGGGACTGCTGACAACTCACAACAACCTTGCCGTCAATGAGAACAGTGCAACAGCCACACTGACCAGAAGGTGAACAACCGTCCTTTGGCGAAGTGATATCAAGTTCGTCTCGCAAAGCGGCCAGCAAATGCGGGTGCTCGGCACTGACGTTCACTTCTTGACCATTGACCTGCAACGACACACGCCGAGTAGAAAGACGGTGTGGATTATGTGCGATATCAGTCATGAGTCTGGTCCTTCATCGCTGCTTGGTTTTCCGGTGAAACGATCGCCCCGCGTTGTTGCGTGATGCGCGTGTACACCTCGGGACGGCGATAACGATCGAAGTTGAAAAGTGTTCCCTTGTAACGGTCACACCAATCAAGATCGCAAGCAGCCACGATTAGTTCATCTGCTGTCGTCAACGTCTGGGCCACGATCTGCCCGCTCGGTGCCACGATGCACGTTTGACCCAGAGAATCGACGCCTTCTTCAACTCCGCCTTTGGCGACGCCCACAACCCAAGTTCCGTTTTGATAAGCACCTGATTGCATGACCAGCGAATTATGGAAACCTTGCAAAATATCTTGACTGGGGTCTGGCACGTAATGAATCGGCGTGTTGTAGCCGCAAAGAATCATCTCGACGCCTTGAAGACCCATTTCACGATACGACTCTGGCCAGCGACGGTCGTTGCAGATCATCATTCCGAATAGTCCACCGAATGCTGCCCAAACGCCGAAACCTTCTGGCCCCGGTTCGAAGTAATAACGCTCGGCATGTTGAAACGGGCGATTCGGCTCATGATGTTCATGACCAGGAATGTGCACTTTGTGATACTTGGCAACTACTGAACCGTCGCGCTCAACCAGAATCTGAGTATTAAAGCGATGCACGACACCTTGGTCGTCTGGTTCGGTCAATTCCGCATACCCCAATGAAAAGCCAATGCCTAGTTTTTTGGCTTCGTCAAAAAGGGACTGGGTCTCGGGGCTTGGCATTGACTTCTCATACCAATGATCGGCCTCAGAGATGTCGTCAACAAACCAGCGCGGAAAGAAGGTCGTTAATGCCAATTCGGGGAAAACAACGAGGTCACACGAGCGATCTTTAGCTTTGCGTAGTAATGCGATCAAACGCTCAACAACGCTGGCCCGAGAGTCAGCTTTCTGAATTGGTCCAAGTTGGGCAGCTCCGACCACAACAACACGATTTTGTTGAGACATCAATTCATTCCAGTCTGCGATGAGAGATCTGAATGGGCGAGAGCCCACATCGTGTCCATCAGAATATTGGTTCCGGCCACTAGGTCATCGGTATTTGTAAATTCAGCTGGGTTATGACTGATGCCTTGAACCGATGGCGTAAAGATCATTGTGGTGGGGCACACTCGCGCCAACATCTGCGCATCATGGCCGGCACCCGACGGCATCAACATGACTGAACGATTGTGGTGATTGGCCAAATCTACAATGAGCCCTGTCAACTGATCATTGAATTCAACTGGTTCAAAGCGCGCCAGAACTCGCGATGAAATCGTGACACCTTCAGCGTCCGCAAGTTCGGCAATTTTCTTGGCGATCTTGACTTCAACTTCGCACAAGATCTCTTCGTCAGTGTTGCGAACATCAAGAGTGAGGGTCGCACTCTTGGGAACCACGTTGATCAGATTCGGTTGCAGATCAATCTTGCCTACTGTGCAGACCTGATTACCGCCGTACTCGCGAGCGATTTGCCGTAGATACACCGTAATTTCTGCAGCGATATAAGCCGGATCATGGCGAAGTGACATCGGGGTCGTACCAGCGTGATTACTCTGGCCCGAGATCGTGACTTCTTGCCACGAGATCCCTTGAACCCCAGTCACGGCACCGATTTGTACTCCTTCGGCTTCGAGCCGAGGCCCCTGTTCAATATGCAATTCAACGAATGCGTGTGGAGCGGCGCTCGGACATGGAGATGAACCGGCATAACCGATGCGTTGCAGTTCTTCACCCAAAATCGCGCCATCAATCGCGACTGTGTCTAAAGCGGATTCTAGAGACATTCCTCCGACGTACACCAATGAGCCGAGCATGTCTGGTTGAAAGCGCGCGCCCTCTTCATTAGTAAAGACTCCAACTGAAAATGGACGAGCCGGGGTTACACCTGCGGACATCAAAGTTTCAATCACTTCAAGACCAGCGATGACCCCGAGGTTTCCGTCATAACGTCCGCCTGTTCGCACAGTGTCAATGTGACTACCTGTCATGACTGGCAATCCTGTTCCCACATTCCAGGTGCCGACGATGTTTCCTACACCATCAATAGAAATATCGAGACCGAGGTCTTTCATCCATGTCATCACCAAGTTGCGTCCATCGCGATCGGCGTCAGTCAGGGCCAAACGACACGAACCGCCTCCATCGATGGGACCGATAGTCGCCAACTCATCGAGGCGTCCCAATAAACGGTCCTGAGAAATGGAAAATCCCTGCAACGAGGGAAGATTCAGTTCAAGAAAGGGGACTGCGGATGCCACGGGCTAAGTTTACATTTTGTAAAGCCAATTGCCGATGACCATAGGGCGGCTAAACGACAAGAATCGGAATCAATGTCTCCCAGCGAAATCATCGTTTTATTGCTGGCAATCGGAGTGGCCGCAATCGTGCAGAACATTGTCGGATTCGGATTCGCACTTCTTGCGGTGCCCCTGATGGTTTTGGCGGTAAACCCCCATGATGCGGTCATCATTTCAACGTTTCTTGGACTCGGAAGTTCAAGTTTTCAAGCCTTTAACGGGCGGCGCGACGCTCAATGGA
>JBIKOO010000009.1:0-54541 GCA_044358015.1 Ilumatobacteraceae bacterium | reverse complement strand
TCATGACTTTGAAGCGGTGCACCAAAGCTTGAATTTCGGCGAGTGACTTGCCCTTCACTGCCTGGCTCATCATTGAGGCCGAGCTTTGCGAAATGCTGCAGCCCTGACCCGAAACCTTGACGTCAACTAAAACGCCGTCTTCGACCTGAGCGTAAATGGTGATTTCATCGCCGCACAGTGGGTTATGTCCCTCAGCCATCACGGCGGGGGGTGCCAACTCACCACGGTTACGCGGTGTGCGGTAGTGGTCAAGGATGATTTCGCGGTACAGATCTTCTAAGCCGGGCATGGTTTCCTCTCGTGGCTACACACCAAAGATATCGCTTGCACCATCAAGGGCATCAGCCAAAGCGTCAGCATCTGTCCGGTCGTTATATATGTAGAAACTGGCTCGGGCGGTGGCGTTGGCCCCGAGCAGCTTCATGAGTGGTTTGGCGCAGTGGTGACCGGCACGGACGCAAACGTTCTTTTCGTCGAGAATCTGGCTGATGTCGTGTGGGTGAATATCGCGGAAAGCAAAGCTCAAAACCGCACCGCGAATTTCAACATTGCGCGGGCCATGAATGACGATGTCGTCGCCATAGCGCGCGGTCAAAGTGCTCAACGCATATTCGGTGAGTTGCATTTCGTGGTGGCGAATATTGGCCATGCCGATGTTGGTTAAGTAATCAACTGCGGCGCCAAGACCAATGACTTCAACAATGGCCGGAGTGCCAGCCTCAAACTTTGATGGCAACTCGGCAGTAGTGAAGCCATCAAGGCGCACATCAGCAATCATGTTGCCGCCACCAAGAAATGGCGGCATGGCTTCAAGTAGTTCTTCGCGTCCCCACAACACACCGACACCTGAAGGGCCAACCATTTTGTGACCACTGAACGTGACGAAGTCGGCACCCCATGCTTGAACATCGGTGACATTGTGTGGAACGTACTGACATGCATCGACGATTGCGATCGCGCCAGCAGCATGTGCGGCTTCGCAGAGTTGCTTCACTGGAGTGATTGTTCCGAGAACATTGCTCATTGCAGTGAACGACAAAACTTTTGCGCCATCAAGAAGTGATGACAGGTTTGACAAATCAAGTTGACCATCGGCAGTTAATGGAATCCAACGCAACTCAATTCCGCGTTCGGCCACAAGCATGTGCCACGGAACAATGTTGGCGTGATGTTCCATGTGGGTGAGTACAACGACGTCACCTTTGGACAGATTGGCGCGACCCCATGTCTGTGCAATGAGGTTGAGTGACTCGGTTGCGTTCTTCGTGAAAACAACTTCATTGACGCTGCGGGCATTGATGAATCGCTGCAGTTTGTTGCGAGCGCCTTCAAATAAATCAGTTGCTTCGCCGGCCATGCGATAGGCACTGCGATTGATGGGTGCGTAACCGTTACGCATGAAATCAGCCATTGCATCAATGACCGCGTTGGGCTTTTGTGATGTGTTCGCCGAGTCAAGATAGACGAGGCGTTGGTTATCAATGGTGCGTTGAAGAACGGGGAAGTCGGCCTTGACGGCAGCCCAGTCAACGCGCGATGTGTTCACGGACGGAACGATTCGTATCCGGAGACTTCAAGCTTTTCGGCAATCTCCATGCCACCGCTTGCAACAATGCGACCGTCAACCATGACGTGTACGTGATCGGGCGCAAGTTCGTCGAGCAAGCGCTGGTAGTGAGTAATCAACACGACACCCATTGTGGGTCGGTCGACGCGCACTTCGCGAATTCCCTTGGCAACAATGCGCAAGGCGTCAATGTCAAGACCCGAGTCGGTTTCGTCAAGCACGGCAAGATCGGGTTCGAGAATCGCCATCTGCATGATCTCGTTGCGCTTCTTTTCGCCGCCCGAGAATCCTTCGTTGAGATAGCGATCAACGAACGATGAGTCCATGCCAAGACGCTTCATCCAGTCCATGGTGGCGAGGCGAAGTTCGAGAACTGAAAGGTCGATGCCTTTGCGGGCACTCAGGGCCTGGCGCAAGAACTGAATGACCGAGACGCCGGCAATTTCTTGTGGGTATTGAAAACCGAGAAAGAGGCCGGCCTTGGCGCGCACGTCGGTGGGCCAGTCGGTGATGTCGTCGCCGTGCAAGAAAATCTGTCCGCTCGTGACTTCGTATTCAGGCGAGGAGAGGAGGCAACTAGCCAAAGTGCTCTTACCGCAACCGTTGGGACCCATGATGGCGTGAACTTCGCCGGCGTTGACCGTGATGTTGAGTCCCTTCAAGATGTCGGCGGGGACCACGGTGTCAAGATCGTCGGTGGCGGGCCGGGCATGCAGGTCGACAACCTGGAAAAGGGGACTACTCATATGGGCGAGTCTAGAGCCCACCCCCTATTTCTCCTATCTCCGTAGTGCTAATTATCTTGTGATTCTGGTGCAGAATTGTCACGGAATACGCAACAATTCTGCACCAGAAGCACAAGGGGATTTAGGTGTGGAGAGCGGACCAGAGGGCCCGGTAGTTGGGGTATTGGTAGCCCCGACCATTGCCAGCGTCGTTGATATACGACGAGTCGATGAGCATCTCGTGGTACTTGGGCAGATTGCGGAACGGGACGCCGGCATCAACGTGGTGGGCCAAATGGAATCCGATATTGAACGGCACCAAGAAAAACCGAGCGGTCCAATGCTGCTGAACAGAATGAGTCGTCACCCGACGATCGCTCGATGCCATCAACCCGCCGTGTTCAGCAACTGAGCGCAAGCGGTTAATCACTCGCCACACCGTGAGATACGGCAACAACCAAAACAACGGATACACCCACCAATAACCAGAAACAATCGCGCCGGCAATCAGCACTCCTTGCACAGCCAAAATCTTGAACAAGGTGTTTCGCACCACAATGACTTCACTACGCGCACCACGTAACTGATCGCGCAACAACCGCAAACCAGTGCGCCCTACTGCATCCCGCACAAGTTTGCGTCGCCAGCTGGCACCATTGATGGGGTAATTGGCGTACAACGCAATGTCTGGTTCATTCGGACCAAACTCTTCGCGGTGGTGCGCCATATGTACACGTCGATATGCATCGGTGTTTGTAAAACCTACGTACCCAATCAACCAACGGCCCACGAAATCGTTGAGTGAACGATTGCGAAATAACAAACGGTGAGCGGCTTCATGCATGAGCGACGCAAATTGAGCGTGCGCCCGACCCATCAACACAAACACTGGTATCCACACGATCGCTCCAAAATGAACAGCGCAGAAAATCAACAGCGCGGTTTGCGCAAAAACGGAAACGACTGAAACGCCGTTGCGCACCGAAGGAATTCTGCGCAACATCTCGCGCGTTGAAGAGTTAGGTCGACCAACTTCGTCAACACACTCGGTCGCACGACCAGGCGCAAAGACGTCGGCCAGAGGAACCATGCCCCCAAGTCGCGGACTACCAACCACGCTCAACCCATTCTTGTAAATGTGGGCGCTCGGTTCCGATGGTGGTGTCAAGTCCGTGACCCGGCAACACGATGGTGTCTTCGGGATAGATCAACAACAAATTGTCAATTGAGTTGATGATGGTCTCAAACGAGCCGCCAGGAAACTTGGTGTTGCCAGGTCCGCCAGGGAACAACGTGTCACCAGTAAATAGCAACGGCGTATCAAGGACGCGAAACGAAATAGAACCAGGCGTATGTCCGGGGTTGTGGATTGCTTGAATGCGCAATTGGCCAACTTCAATCATCTCGTCGTGTTCGATGAATCCGTCGTAACCCTTCTCAACCAGCATCGGCGCATCGAGTTCGGTCACGGCTACGTGGTAACCAGCTTCACGCATGGCCGGAATCGCCTGAATATGATCAAAGTGACCGTGTGTCTCAAGTACGCGTGTCACACCTAAGCGTTTGCACATTTCCAGCAGACGTTCGTGCTCGTTGGCCGCATCAATCAGTAGAGCTTCGCCGGTTTGGTGGCAACGCACCACGAAAACGTTGTTGTCGTAGTCGCCCACAACCACTTTGTGAACTTCAACCGACGAATTAGACCAATGCAAAGTGTTTTCCGAAGACGAATTCATGAGACAAGTATCTCACGACACAGCGCGAAGTGCGAAGGTGACATCAACACCTCGTTGATGCGTCGTAAGGTTTCGGCGTGGCTCTACCCCCAGATCGTCCTGATTTCACAGACCTCGCCACGCCGAGTGATCACAAGGCGTTGAAGCGATTGGCTGACATGGATTCCTCAACTTCAACTGTGACATCAACGACCGGTAATGCAGCGTCATCTCAGCGCAGTCCAACCCGAGCCGTTGTCGGGGCTTTGCTTGTACCTGGTGCGCCGTCGCTGTTCCGACGCAAAGCACTTTCAGCAGCATTAATTCTTCTCGGATTTGTCATTCCTGTTGCAACGGTAGTTGTTGCCTTAGTTCGTCGAAATGAAATTACTTCACTAGCACTTGACAAGAATTTCCTTCTTGCCGCTCAAACGATTGCCGTTCTGTTTGTGCTTACTCGTTTGGTTTCAGTCAGTGAAGTCATTCGTTCACGCGACGAAGGTTCGCCACGTCGGATGGCCTCAACTCTCGCAATAATCGGTGTCATTTTGTTGGCCGTTCCCGCCGTGTGGTCGGTGGCGCGAGCACGCGACCTGTCAGGTGTCATCAGTGATGTATTTGTCTCATCGGGCAGTGATGACCCGTTGGCCTACAGCGACCCTGAGGGAACAGCAACTGGTGATGGTTTCAAAACCATTTTGTTACTCGGCGGCGACGAAGGTCCGGGCCGTTGGGCGTTACGTACTGACACGATGATCTTGGTGACGATTCACGAAGAGTCAGGACGGATCGCGATGATTTCGATTCCGCGCAATATGTACAAGATGCAGTTTCCACCTGGTTCGGGCATGGCCAACGAGTTTCCAAAAGGCTTCCCCGATCTTGCAAATGCGATTTACCCGTACGTGTTTACGCATGAAGATATCGCCGCGACATACGTACGTGGGAATTTACAACCTGAAGCAATCGCTCTTGCTTCAGGAATCAGTTACTCAATGAACATTACGATTGACGACTATGTGTTGGTCAACATGCAAGGTTTCCTTGAGATCATCGATGCACTTGGTGGTGTGACCCTGACCCTTGATGAGAAGCTACCGATGCCTGGCAATGTGCCTGGCGCGAAGACGCAATACCCACCGTTTATTGGGCCTGGTGAAGTGACTATGGATGGAACGACTGCGCTTGGTTTTGCTCGTTCGCGTTCTGGTGATAGCGATTACGGACGAATGGGTCGTCAACGTCAATTGTTGACAGCTTTAGCAAGCCAAGTTCAGGGGAGCGATATTTTGTTGCGCTTCCCAAACTTGGCTGAAATCATGCGTTGGACGGTGCGTACATCATTGTCGGCTGATGAGTTCTCGTCGCTGGTTGATCGTCTGCGAAGCGGTGCGTCAATCAAGGAATCAGTCGGATTAATTCCACCCCTCATAAATCCCGGCAATCCGAATTTTACGGATATCACCAATTTGATTGATGCTTTACAGGCTTCAATTCGCAACAACGTCGACTTCCCCTACGCATAACCTGTTGGGCGCGTAAACACCCCGTTTTCGGTGGTCGTTTTGCCCAACTCACGAACTAATGACGTCGTAACCCATCGATAGCGCAACCGGTATTTGTGCCGGATCAAAGGTGATGAACTGCAACGGTCGCGGCAATCGATCGGCCGCAGCTAAATGAATCGCATCATTGATGTGCACGGGTTGCTCGCGCGCAATGATTGCGGCGCGATCAAGACACAACTGATCAACCGGCACGATATGAATGCGATCCCACAACAAACGCACCGCATCTTCAACATCATCTTGCAAAATCTGTTCATCGGTGAGTCGTGGTACCAATGCCAATGCTTCGGATAATGCAAGCGCCGACGCGCACCACTGCGCATCGTTCTCTAAAGCATCGATCACCACTTGTCGGCCGCGACCTTCAATCGCAACACTCAACAACGCGGATGAATCAAGGAACAGTGTCATGAAATATCGACAGTCATCGAATATCACGGAGCAATTTGTCGATGCGTCCACCACTCCACACGCTCACCGCTGGCGATGGTTGATACGTACCACCGCGTCGCGGAGCAATCACCAAACCGCGCGCCACTAAATCGCTGAGTCGCGCTTGACCTTCTGGCGCACCAAGCGGACCCAACTGGGCAATCGGTCGACCGCCAATTGAAATCACAATGTGTTCGCCCGAAGCAGCACGGCGAACCGTGGCCGCAGCGTCGGCTCGTAGTTGGCGGATGCCCATTTGACTCATGACCCCACCATAACAACCAAACCACCAAATTGTGTACACAGCGGTACACACAACGAGTTGTCAATCGCCCAATGACCGCGACACAATAAACACATGAACTTTGCATTCTCAGAAGAACAAGAAGAACTCCGAAAAACAGTCCGTGCTTTCCTCGATGCCAAGAGCAGCGAAGCCTCAGTGCGCGAACAGATGGACACCGAGGCTGGTTTCGACCAGGCTGTGTGGTCACAGATGGGCGAGCAGATGGGCCTTCAGGGCTTGCACATTCCCGAGGCGTACGGCGGATCTGGCTACGGCTACGTCGAACTCGGCGTTGTGCTTGAAGAAATGGGCCGTTCGTTGTTGTGCGCCCCGTACTTCGCCACTGTCGTTTTGGCCGCCAACACCTTGATTCACTCAGGTGACGAAGCCGCCAAGAAGAAGTACCTCCCCGGCATCGCCGCTGGCGAGACCATCGCAACCCTCGCCTACACCGAGCCCTCGGGCAAGTGGGACGAGAGCGGCATCACCATGCAGGCTTCGGGAAGCGGATCAGCTTTCACCCTCAGCGGCACCAAGATGTTCGTCCTCGACGGACACACCGCCAACCTCGTCATCGTGGCTGCCAAGACCGGCAAGGGCACCAGCTTGTTCGCCGTTGACGGCAACGCAGCTGGCCTCACCCGCACCGCTCTGAACACCATGGATCAGACCCGTAAGCAGGCAAAACTCGAATTCAACAACACCCCGGCCGAGCTCATCGGAACCGAAGGTGCTGGCTGGAGCGTCTTGTCAACTGTTCTCGACCTTGCTGCTGTTGGCCTCGCCGCCGAGCAGGTTGGTGGAGCCCAGAAGGTGCTCGACATGGCTGTTGAATACGCCAAGGTGCGCGTGCAGTTCGGTCGCCCGATCGGTTCGTTCCAGGCCATCAAGCATAAGTGTGCAGACATGTTGCTCGAAGTTGAGTCAGCCAAGTCGGCTGCGTACTACGGCATGTGGTGCGCCAGCGAAATGAACGACGAACTCGCTTCGGTCGCTTCACTTGCCAAGGCTTACTGCTCAGAGGCTTACTTCCACGCAACCGCTGAGAACATTCAGATCCATGGTGGTATTGGTTTCACCTGGGAACACCCAGCTCACCTCTACTTCAAGCGTGCGAAGTCATCTGAATTGTTGTTCGGTGACCCGACGTACCACCGCGAGTTGCTCGCACAGCGCATCGGTATCTGAAGTAACTAAAACTCCATCGACAATCTGGGTCGTTTTTCGGACAATATTCGTCCGAAAAACGACCCAGATTTTTTCTGTGCCCGATTGAAGAACAACTGAAAATCCTCACCTGATCACCGCAAGGGTTAGCCTGACATCGTGATCTGGTTGTATATCGTGGCGGCAGCAGTGAGTGTTTTCTTGATAGCAGCGTTGACCATCGGCCGAGAAGCACGACGCCTTGATGCCATGGCCCCGCGTGCTGTGTACCAACTCGAACAGGCTGCCGATTATGTGGCGATGTCGTTACCTGAAGCGACTCAGGCTCGGCTCACCATGGAAGAGCTTGAAAAGTTATTGCTACTACATATGAACTGGTTGCACAGCAAGGGTCTGTTGCCTGCCAAGGCTGTTGATCAACGCCAAAATATCTCAACGCCGATTGTGGTCACTGAAGATTCGTTGATTGCGTACTTGCTCGGTGAATCAGACAAGGCGGGCATTCAGATCATGGATGATGTCGACTTAGTGAATGTCACCGAAGCCCACCTCGCGTACTTTGATGCGATTGGTGCAGTAGGGCCAGAGGCCGACGAATCGCTTTAAGAATGCATTGATCTCGTTGATCACTATCTGCGCAATCTGATCGGGTGCTCCCATTTGGTGAATGTACGTTCAATTGTGGTCATTTCCCCTTTGTACGGTTTGGGATACATGATCGCGATCAAGTTGAGACTTGCGATCAGCCGATTGACCTCGAAGGAATTATTGTCGGCTTCGAGATGGGACTCGATTCGATGGTCGAAGTTTGCGTATCGGCCACGTGAGGAACAGACCCAATTTCCAAGAGAAGGACTGTTCAATTTGATTAAGTCGTGCGCTTTTTTGTTCAAGATCAGTTTTCTCAGTGTCGAGTTTTTCAATCATTTCCTCAAGTGTGACGACGGCTTTGACGTAATCATTTGATGCTTGAGTGAGTTCTAATTGAAAAGAATCTCTTTGCTTATGGATTTCCGCACGAGCAAGATTGAGGTGATGGTTTGATTCGAGAAGAGCTTGTGTGTTCGTTTGGAAATCCAGAATTTCGCGACATAGTTCAGACGGATTGAAAGAAATGTCACCTGCTGACGTTTGGTGAAAAAGCTCTCGTATTGAACGAGCTTCTATTGTTAAGGGATGAGTTTCAAGCCAATCTGGAAATGTCGGTCGACACAGTGTTGGATCAATTGATTTAGCAGCGACTTCAACATTGGACTCGTGATTTGAGATCGGCACGCCACTTTCGAGTAGAAATTCAGCAATTGTCGTGAGTTCGGCTGTGGGATGATTTATGAGATCTTCATAACGCAATACATGCGATGACAATCCTTGAATGCCATTCGCCAAATGAGCACTGTAAGCAATCCAGAGTGCGAGACCTGTTGCGACGGGAAAGCCATCACGTACATGCAACGACCAGGCGACTTCCGCTGGATCACGCGTGATCACGATTGTGGCAAAGCGGTCTAAAAGTACTCGACGCCAAAATGGCATGAGCAAACAAATACGTGGATCCTTCAGGCCAACTAGACCCGCCGTGGATAGTTCATCAATGATTTGTCGCGCCTCATAAACATGTGAAGAGGTTTTCTCGACTTTGAAAGGCAAAAGGTTGACATTACTCCAAGTCCATTCTTGGGTTGAAAGCATCAAGTCGCTGAAGTTCAGGATCAACGGTCGCTCAAAATACCCGTTGGGATTGGAGATAGTCCTAGGTAACTCATCATTGGGACTAACGAAATTAACTCCCAAATATGAAATCGCACCTGCCAAGGCTGATGTCCCACTGCGATGCATTCCGAGTACGAAAACATTGTTAACTGACACTCTTTAATACTACTACCGATGAATTCGACGACCAAAGCAAGAAAGTCTTTGTCTGGATATCACCAGTTTTCATTGATGGTGATATCCATCGGAAACTTTGGCGTCGGAAAATCAGTTTTAACTCCGGTCCCTGACATGGCTGAACGTAAATTTTGGACTCTCTACGTTGAGAGTGGTCAAGCCACTCGTCGCATGACCACCTCGAGGTTCCACGTCAGGACTTCTCGGGCGCCGGGGATTCGAGTAATTGGTTTCGTCCAAGAGGGATAGTACCTAGGAGCAAGCGACAAGATCTCAAGAGTTTTATCTTGTTGAAGCCATTGAATGACATCACCAATCTTGAGCTTGTACAGGCTGATCCCCGGCCGATTTTTGACGGTGCCCCCTCGCTTTTCGTATCGCTTAATCGCGCGCTCCGCGCCAAGATAATGCCACGGTGACAGTTCATGTCCGCCCCATGGTGAAAGCCAGTTGGTGAAAGATAAGTACACGAGGCCATTTACAGCACAACAACGACTGAGCTCACTGAGTAGTTGTTGCGGACGAGGAACGTGTTCCAAAACATTGGAGCAATGCACGATGTCGAATTGACCCGAAAAAAACGGGAGGCACTGACCATCTGAAACGATTGCTAGGCGTTGGGAACGACCGTGGAGGTGCAGTTCATCCAAAGACGGATCCACTGTTAAGCAAGTACCTCCTGCACGGTCAAACGCCTCGGCAACGTATCCGGGACCGCCTCCAACATCTAGCACCTGTGTTCCTGCGATGTTTAGATGGGGGGACAGTGTGTTGATCACATCAGATGCCATCAACGTGTAAAGGCTATTCGGATCAGTCTGCTCAACACGAAACGCCTGAAAAAATGCCAATGTTCGCTTGAGATTTCGTCGCTGCGTCATCAGTGTTTAACCCGATCTTTGGACCGGCGTTGCCGGCGGCTTATGGCTTCCAGGGCGACCTCTTCAAAGCGGTCGATTGTATGTCGAATGTCAAGTTGTAGCGCATGGTTGCGTGCATTTGCGCCATACTCGGTCCGACGGTCATTATCACTCGCTAATTCAATCCAGTACTTAATGAAATCGTCAACATCGTTAGCTAACAGACCGGTCTGGCTATGGGTGATCGCATCTCGCACCCCAGGTACGTTAAATCCAATTGAGGGTGTGCCGTATGATGCAGCCTCAGAAATAGCGATTCCCCAACCCTCGTGGCTGGCCCCGTGCACGAGCATCCACGCCTCAGAGAGAAATTGGTTTTTCGTTGTGTCGTCGACGCGACCAAGAAATTCAGCTCCCTCCACAACACGGGCTTGGAGAGCGCTAAGTTCTGGTCCGTCACCAAGTATTACCAGACGACCTCCGACCACAGGTCTGACGTGTTCCCACATATTAAGCAAGAGCCCAATTCGTTTGTGTGCAACAAGGCGTCCGAGAACCACGAACAAAGGAGTAGGTGACCTAATTGACGAAGAGTCAGTTACTTCTACGGCGTTTTTGATAATGCGAATTTGCGAATCATCCACGCCGATGCCACGAAGGCCTTCGGCTGTCGAACGTGAAATTGTTAAAACTAGACAGCGGCGATAGATAAATGGCAAGATTCGACGCTCAAAAAAACTGCCTAAGAATGAAAGTGGCCAAGGGAATCTTTGGGGCCACTGATCGGTATGAATATGGTGAACCAGGAGCAAAGTAGGTTTACGTCGCCACAAAGGCGTGCAATATGTTGCTCCATTTGCCACGTCGACTACCAAATCGGCATGGCGCGTCAAGCGTCGGTCAATCCAAGGCATACGCAAATATTGACTGAAAGTACCACCTGCATTTGTAACACCGTAGGGGCGCTGTCCGACAGGTCCACCGCAGATGAGATGAACTTGATGGCCGCGCTTTGTCATGCCGAAGGCGATTTGATTAACCAACTTCTCAGAACCCCCGGCATAGGGGTGGTCTAAGTCGCGCCATGCGTGGATGACGATGTCCATAATGGGGTCAGTGCTCCTTATTGGATGGCAATTGGGTTGCTGCGAATGGATGGGCGCGGAGGACGAAAAGAAATATGCCTCCGACGCAACCAGCGATTGCGACCCCGAATAATAACGATAATGCTGCTTTCTCAATGGTGATATTTGAGATAAGTACGAGCGGCAGATAAATCCCAGCAGTCATCACCAAGGGCAAACAAATCATGGCTGCAGGGATGCCCCGAACTTGAGCAACCGCATTAGCGACCGAATAAATCGCCATGGCTACAGCAACGAGTGAGAGTATGCGGAGCACCTTGACAGACCCACCGTACTCGTCTCCGAATACTGGTTGAATGAGCGGAGTGCAAACGAGAGTGGCAACGGTGATTACGGCGGCGATTGCTGTTGCCAATTCAAGAGCATGTCTCGTTTGCTTTTCAAGCGGTGATGTGCGGCCACCATCGGCGAGTAAAGCGACGCTGACGTTTTGAACCAACAAGAACATCACCATCGCAATGTTCCAGGCAATGAAGAACCTGGAGTATTCAATTGAACCTACCTTCAATGCTACCAACAAAGGCATGAATGCCATGGCGCCTTTTCCGATTAGGGAACTTGACCAACTCACCGAGAGATAACGGATGATTTCGCCACGGAAACTAGGAAGTGGGCGGATGGCGAAACGGTGCACTTCCCTCAAACCACTCGTGAGCCAGATAATTGGACCCGAAATTGCAGTAATTCCTGATGCAGAGATAAACAGGACAAGTGGACGACTTTCTACCTGGCTTAGGACAACAAGTGCCACACTAAGTACCGACGTGAGCACTGACCGTCCCACAATCCATTTGTACCTTTTCTGCCGTAAGAGTCGGGCCTCAATAATTACTGTGAATCCCGACCCTGCTGCAATGGAGCAAAATGTCAGCACACCTAATAAAGATTCAATGGGTTGAAATGTTTCGGAATTGATTGCCAAACTTATCAGTGCGATGAGTAGTGCTCCCGTGCCCGCAACAGTTGATGAAATAATCAACACACGGTTGAATATCACTCTTTCCGCTTGAGTTGTACCACTGCCGTATCGAACGACAAAAGGTACAAGCGACAATCCAGAAAGAAGAATGAGGAAATTGATCGAGCTCGTCAGTGTTGCCACCTGGCCGACCGTCTCATTGGATGACTTTCGGGCCGCAATTGCCCAGAAGACTGCACCACCAAGAGCTACTGCCAGTAACGAGATGTTCAATGCCGCGGATCCGCGCAAGATCGAACGTCGATTTCTCAATTCTATTTGTTGAGGGAAAACCTTATTTGTCACACTCATTGATTTCCTTTGATCTTTGCGGAATTAGTCGTGTCAGATTGGGAATCGGTGCCGTTCTGATTGCTGGGGCTCGTTGCTTGAGCAAAATCTGCTTTAGTAGCAACGACACCGTAAAAGGAGGAAAGCATCAGAACTACGGCAAGGCGAGCGAGTTCATGTGCTAACCACCGCTCCGACGGCCACAGTGGCCAAATAGGTTGAAGGGTCGAAGCCACAGGAGGGATCGTGGCGATGGCTGCAAGGCAGATAAGAGCGACTGAGGCTGCCCCAAGAACCCGCGGGCGGACCCAATCGCCAGTCATAGCTGTCAGCGCAACGGTCGTAACAATTAAAGTGGGCCAGCCACCGACTAGCAATGCGAAAACCATCACTCCAGCTGCGGCAGTTGCCTGCGTGTACTGAACTTTTATTGATCGAGATCTTTTGGAAGGCAGTTTTTCAATTCGTTGGCTTGGATTAATGACGATGAGCAACAGCAGCACTACGAGACCGGCGAGGGACATCGCTGTCGCGAAGCGATAAGAGTTTCGTGCCGATTGGATGACGTGTAATTCTTGTGGGCCGCCTGTGGTGAGCGTCCATCCCGACTGTGTGTCTAATGAATGAGTGTGTAGTTCGCCTAAGGAAGAGTTCATCTTCCAACTGTCTAAGTAAGCCTGACCGAGGATCAGGTGCGTCCCGATCGGAGCGTCGATAGAAATCCGGTATTCGTCAGCACTTCGGCTGAGAACTTTCAGATGAATCGCTGATGTTGTCGCCGCTGTGTTTCCATCATTGGCTCTGAGACGCAACCAGTTGAGTGGAACCCCTGGAGCGGTGGTGATCTCCCGCCAGCCGGCGCCAATCTCAACTGGATCGCAACTTGACAATGCGATGGATTGGCCAGCGAGTATCTGTTTGACCGATCCGGAGATTTGAACGCCGATGGGGTGACCGTCGATGTAGACGAGGTCATTTCGGCACTCGTTATCCAAATTCGTCAGAACATTCATTTGGTTACCGACCCAGGCCTCGAGTACACGTATTCCTGTCGGTGTTGTTGAGGTCTTTGTCGAAGTCGTTATTGGCTCGGTTCCAAATGAGAATCGAACTTCATCAGCAGAAATCTTGTCAGAGGGCCATTCAAGAGAAATTGTGCACAAACGATCTGCCACATCAACGGTGACTACCACCCGACTGAGTAGGTAGGTGATGTCTCTTTGACAGCGACTCTCTGCACTGATTTTGATTTCGTGGTCGGCCCTGGTGACTCGAAGGACGCGTGGAATTTCGGACGTGGTCTCCCGGCTAAATGCGATTGTTGCTCGCTGAATATTGCCATTACTGAGATGGAGTGTGAGAGATGACTGATTGTCGGGGGGCACCCACGAGGTTGTCAGATCGCCGTCAATTACAGCGATTGACTCTTGTGGAGAGATGTCGCCTTTAAGTGTTGTGGCAAATGCACTTGTCGAGCTTCTGAAGAGCTGGGCAAGGCCATATGCAGAAGAATTAGTTCCTATTTGAATTCCGCCGCTGATATCCATAGTCCGGGATACAGGCGCTCGGAAACGGCGAGCGAGTGCATTTTCGGGGTCGCGTTGATCTCCGATAAGACGTTGCATTTCAACTGAAAGTGGAGAAGTCTTCAGCAACTCGGCGATCTGTGGATCGCTTTCGGCTGCAATCGTGATGTCATCGGGCATCTTGAGACGCTCGCGAAGATCAAGACCAGGTATCGAGATTTCTGAGAATCCAAATGGTCCGCCACCCGGTTCAACGACTTGAAGCGGGACAACCGAGATTGATTCGGTGACTAGTGGGGGGATCCGAATCAAGTTGTCGAGACCAGCTGAGACGTCAAACTCGAGCGCTTGGCGATTCGGTAACAGTACTGCCACGCGGTTTACGGTCCGTCCTCCTGCTACCTCGGCGACGCGCAGATGGATCATCTCAATCAAAGTTGGTTTCGCCATTTCGATTCGGATGCTTTGTTGACCTGGGTAGGAATTCAGCCCTGTCAGCCAAGCTGTAGTCGGGTCTCCGTCAAACGCTGCTGCGGGACGTCGGGCCGCTCCCAGATCAAACACGGCGTTTGGTCCTACGTATTGAACCTGGAGAGCGTCCCCGTTGACAGCCACAGTCTGGCTACCAGGAGAGCCGTACAGATCGTCGACGTTGTCGGTGTCATCAGCCGTCAGGGTGTGGTTTTCTCTACCCCATGCAAGTGGTCGCCGTCGATTCGTGTCGCTGAGAACGACAGAAGCTCCATTAGCCAGCTCATCCTTGATCTCACCATTGTTCAGCGAGGCCGTTGCTCGAATGGGACCTAAATCGTCAAGGGCTCCAGATCGTGCGAGAGAGGTCCAGGCGTCTCCATCGCCGGATAACAAGACGGCGGGAGACGGCGCCACCGCACGCACTACGTCGTTAACGCCGGGGACGGCAAAAACTTCGACGGGGGGAAGCGACTGTTCATCTTGAGAAATCAGGTCGTTATCACCTGGACGGATCACGTTTTCACCAGGATTCCCAAATTTTTTGAGCGCGACAATACCTGGGTCGTTTCGAAGTGCATCTAGCCCACTTGGGCGTATGACGCCGGTCTGTTGCCAGTTGAGGTCGTTGCGAATGACGATGAATTGGATGCCAAGTCGCCTGGCGATAGGAGCGATCGTTCCTGGCTCGTATCGGCCGCTGCTCGCTGCGCGATCGAGGGCGCGGGTGAGGTTGGCCGCCTCGGCAGGTGACCCAGTCAGAGGTCGAGAGAATATTGCTGGGCGATTGAGTAATGATGGGAAAAGATCGCCGTTTCCGGCTGAACCCCATCGGTAGTCCTCGGACCTCGTGCCAGGCAACACCAGGACCCGCCCCGTACCGGGTTGAGCGTCGAGCCATGTAAAGGCATTGTGCCAATAGGTGGGAATGTCACCTTGAATCCTTTGTCCATAATGGAACATATCGCCGGTCAACAATGGCCATCCGTTGGCTGCCAGAACGACAGCCGCCAAGGTTATTGCTAGAGCCCGTTTGGGCCACGCTCGAAGTGCGGTCGTGCTGGTTCGCATGCGTAAGTCATTGATGCCCAAAGCAAGGAGTAGCCCGATACCGATGACCAAGCCGGCTCCTGCCTTGTAAGCGTTGCGAAAGGCAAACGTGGCGGGGATTTGGTCGTAGACCCATCGTAGAAAGCTCCCGTATGGTGCCGGATTTCCCACTGGAAATGCACCGACCATCATGGCCACTGCGAGAGCAAGCATAGCGCCTGCGGCAAAGCGTGATCTTTGACGCCCAAATGCGACTACTGCCAGAGCGAAAGCAGCCGGAACAAATGTGGCGATCACTACCCAAGGGTTAGTGAAATACACTGTGAGGTACGGCAGCACGATCGAGCCGCGAGGATTCCAGTATTGGAGCCAAAAACCGAGTCCCCGAATACTTTCAGACCAACTTGACGAGAGGCTGACGGCATCAACCGACTCTGTGCTTCCAAGGTTCCGAGCAAGTGTTTCTGCCGACATTGCGCTTCGCATAACAGCAGGGACAATGACAACGCCGGTCAACATTGCTGCACGGGCGGTCCAGCCGGCTAGCCGTCGCATGTTGATTTGGCCGCCCACTAGTAGCGCAATAGCGGCGACTACTGCAGGGACAAGTGCCATCACTAGACCGGGTGGATTTCGTGTCCCAGATATCAGTATCCCGAGTGCGACAACACTAGCCCAACGCCATGATGATTGAGTCCTGGTTCCCTTCCAGACCGCAAGCACGAACCAAGGAGCGAGCGCGACATTCAACAAAAGGCTCGTAGGAAAGAAAAACCCAGAAGTGAAAGGAGCACAAATGAACCAAAGGCCGGCGATGCCTGCTTCCCATTGTGAGTGAGGAATCAACGTTCGAACCAAAAGGGCCATCCCGAAGGAGCCGAGAATGAGGATGAGAGCAAACCAAACGCGTTGGGCAGACCATGGTTCCAGCCCAATTCCTCGAAGCGCTACGAGAATTATGTCCGTTACTGGTTGGTAGTGCTGTTCGGGACCACCAACATCCACTCGTGGATCCCAGACGGAGAACAAGGACCCGAGAAGGCGATGAGGATTCCACGAATGAATGAAATGGTTGTCTCCGAGGTAGAAACCACGTTCACGTGGAAACACTAAGAGGAACGAAATCGCTGATAGGCAGACAAAAACTAGGCCCGTACCCCGCACGTCCCTCGAGAAAATTCGCCGCCGAAACGTTTCTTTTTGCGGCATCTCAGCGCACTCTACGAACTCTTCCAATCAAAGATAGAATCTATGATGATCAGGAGGTTGACCTGCTGAAAGGTCGATCAACCCTCTGAGTGATCAGAGCTTAATTGCCCGGCGTCGCGCTGTCACAGCTACTGAACCACCAACTGCGGCAAGCCCGATGGCGATAGGTAACAACGACGAACTCTCAGAACCAGTTGCGGGAAGTTTTGGAGAGCACGCTGCATTTGCACTTTGAACAGCAGCCAGATATGCATTAAGGTCAACTTCTCCGTTGACTATGAAGTCAGTAGCGCTTACTGCGGCCGGTGTGCACACAGCAGAAACATCCGAACTACCAGCGGCTAGGGCTACACCAATGCTCATCAACGATCCTGCGAAAAAAAGTCTTGAACTTTTCGTCATGATTTTCTCCTTGTTGTTCAAAAGAACTCAAAAGTCAACCTATCAGATGTAATGAGCATGTTGCAAGCAAAGCCCAAAATAAATCAACTCAAGAAAACCTGCGGTGTGCCTGAAAGGCATCTTGAACTTTGGACGAACTATAGATTAGGGACAGTGACTGTTTAAGTCGCTGATTGTATGCAAAACCAGTGAATTTTCCCTAAAATTAATTGTGGATGATCGCCCAGCCTAGGCCACTTTGAAGGGTGAGGCGTCGGGGTTGAGTGAAGGTCCCTTATCAAAATTGTTTTTACGAGGCGAATCATCGTTTCCGAGGGAAACGCCAAATCTGTCAATTGTTGTGCCCTATTTCAATGAGATTCATCGAGTCGGACTGATTCTGCCGGAAATTGTCGGCCTTGCAAACCCTTCAGTTGAGGTTGTGCTCGTCGACGACGGAAGCACTGACGGCACGGTCAAAGTCTTGCGAGAAGCTGCGCAAAATACTGACAATGTTCATTTCCAACAATGTTCATTTCCAACAATGTTCATTTCCAAGGTTTTGCCCGTAACTGCGGGAAAGGGGCAGCAATTCGTGCTGGAATCGCGGTGACTACCGGCTTCATAGTCATGTTCATGGATGCTGACCTAGCTACTGACCTCGCTGACTTGCCTGTTCTCTTACAGGCGCTCGAATCCGCCGATGTTGCGATTGGCAGTTGATCCTCAGATGCGGCCGAACTACGCGAAACAACTCTGATACGTAGCTCGACGGGGAATCTGTTCAACCTGGCAGTTCGAAAAGTAACTGGGCTGGAGTTCTCCGATACGCAGTGTGGTTTCAAAGCATTCCGAGGTGAGGTTGCTCGGCACCTTTTTAGTCAGTGTCAAGTCGATGGACTCGCATTTGACGTAGAAGTTTTGGTTCTTGCTGAATTGGCCGGTCTGAAGATCGTGGAAGTTCCTGTGAACTGGACTCAAGTGGGCGTCAGTAAAGTTCGCTTAGGGATTGATCCCTTGAAAATGCTTTGGGACATTCGTCGGATTCGACGGAGAGCATTGCGGAACTCGGGCTTGATACGTAGTGGACTGACTCCCACTTAGGAGTTATTTCTGACGGTGTAACACTTCCGTGAGTGCGAGGTCTAGCCGTTCGCCCTGCGTTTTGAGGGTATATCGCTCTTTTACTGCGTGCAAGTTTCGCGGTCCCCAATCATCTCCCTCAGGTCCAAACGCTGCGATTAGCCCGTTGGCTATTGCATCCACATCGCCCTCGGGAACGACTGGATTATGGTCGGGAACCACCTCGGAGAGGGCTCCGCAATTAGTCACCACGACTGGGAGACCGCATGCCATTGCCTCGATGACGGCGAAGCCGAGCTGTTCAACCCAGAAAGGACGGGAGTGAGGAGTAAGAATGAAAACGTCGGCTGCGCGCAGTTGGTCAGCAACTGAGTCCCGCGGAATTCGACCCAGAACATCGAGCCATGGTCGAGATTCTGCGAGACGTTCTACTGAGCTCCGCAAAGGTCCATCTCCAACGAGAACTAGCCTGAATTCTTTGGGCAACCGTCCTATTGCGGCGTCAGCTCCGGCAATCACATCCAGTACCCCTTTGTCGGCACGGAGTTCACCGACTGAAATTGCTACGAGTGGCTGAGTCCTTGATAAACTTGGCGAAGGTCGAAAAACGTCAGTGTCAACTCCTGGCGAAACCGTGACGATCAGTCCAGGACTGACACCTTGACTCATCGCGTGTCGAGCTCCTGCTTGGTTCCAGCAGATGACCCCGTCTAATTGTCGGACTGTTCGCCGGGCGTTTCCCCTCCACGGGGGGAGTCTGTAGATCGGGTTACTGTCTAGGACCTCGGTGACGTAGACGAAGTGAGGAATTTTCCATTTTCGAGCGAGTTTGGATGCTTGACGGGAAGTGACGCTAAAGAGCTCTAAAGAGATAATGAGGTCCGGGGCTTGGTCTTCATCGCTCAGATTTAAACTACGTAGGTCTCGGAGCCAAGCCAGGGCAGCTGTCCAGCGACGAGGTGAACCTAACCAAGGAATTCTCCAGCTGCGGGTTGGATGAAAAGGAGTTGGATGGAACTTAAGGTCGGCGATGGTTTCGATTTCAAAATGCGGCATGGCGCAGAGCATGTCAATTTCATGGGACGTCTTGGTAGGCGGAAGTAAAACTATGACTCGCACAGTCGGATAATCTACACTTTGAATTTGATTCAAAGCACCAATGAGGATTCATTGGTGAGTATTCACCAATGAGTATTCATTGATCAAGGGCCAAACGCGAGGAAAGTCAAAATTACAAATTTTTTTGAATCATCCTTGTCGCCCATGGGCTTGACAAGCGGGCCTTTAGTCACCGTTGTGGTCGCCGTTCGAAACGGCGAAGCCTTCTTAAACGCGACTCTGATTTCGATACGCCGGCAGAATTACTCGAATATAGAAGTCATTGTGGTTGACGATGGGTCGACGGACGGCACGGCACAAGTTGCTCGGCTGCATTGCGCTGACGACAAACGGTTTAACCTTGTTCAGAGCGAACCAGTTGGTGCAGGAGCCGCCCGTAATCTTGGAATCAAGCAAGCAAGCGGTGAGATCATTGCTCTACTTGATGGTGATGACCTTATGCATCCAGACTTGCTATCCGAACATGTTAAGCGGTTTCAAAACGATCAATTTCCAGTTGACGTCGTATGGTCTCCCGGGGTCATCATTGATCAGAATGACAGCATCTTGGCCGAAGTAGTTACTTTTGATCGATCAACTATAAGTAAGGTAGAAGGTTGGGTATTGCTACCAATGCTCTACCGCTACTTCCCTCTTTCTGGTGCGACGACCTTTCGGCTTTCATGTATTCGTGAGGAAAAGGGTTACGAGGCCAACGTCATGATCTCGGAGGATTACGAAATGATGCTCCGCGTTGCGGAGCGCAGACCGATTGGAGTAGTCAACCGCCATTTGTTGGGGTACCGACGGGTGCCTGGCAGTCGATCGCACCGATTTAAAGATTCTTTGCGAGTAGAAAAAGCGATCCTTCGTTCGCTCCGAACCCGAAATCAATGGGTACCTATCTGGGTTTGGCGGTGGTCCTTGGCGTCGCGTTATCTCTCTGCCTCGTCAAAGGCGATGCAGAACAAATTTCAATTTCAAGGGTTCAATTATGCGATGATTGCAATATTTTTGGATCCGTTGGTTCTATTGCAGCCCGGATCACTTCGTGCAAGTTTGCAATACTTGTTTCGGGATCGAAAGTCGGGACCTAGAATGAATTTCATCTTTCCAGATGAAATTGATTCGTTCTTTGATCAAACATCCAATTTTAAGTCGCTTCGTTATAAAGCTTTTGAAGTGATCACACGACGTCGTCATCGGCGGATGGTTGAATTCGAGTTAGAAGCTCGCCTTCATATGGCGCTCAAAGGCGTTTAGCCCACGGATGTCTCTAGTAGAAACGAGTCAAAATGTTCAACTTGATTAGGCGCACCAGCGGCCAGATTGGTGTGCTTGAGCGGTTAGCATTTAATCGCAGTGATCCGGTTTCGCTGTATCTGGGCTGGGTCGGATTCGGGAATTTGGGTGACGAGGCGCTTTCGGAAGTTTTCAGGCGAAAGATTTCGCCTCGCAAGATGTTGACTACGTATGCCCCGCCGTGGTGGACAGCTGGTGCCTCCTCGCGCATTTGTGATAGGGCCGACGTCTCCGCGCTGGTTCTTGGGGGCGGTACGCTTATTGGTCGGGCTCCATGGGTGGAACGTCTCGGTCGTTTGAGTCAGATTTTCCCAAAGGCTCAGATTTGGTCCGTAGGCGTGGGTGTTGAGGACCCTGTCTCTTTGGCTGGAGGCTCAGTTGAAATCTGGCGAAGGGAAATTGATCTCCTTCTTGAATTAATGCCAAACTTCGCCAATTTGACAGTCCGAGGTCCTGCTTCACAAGCCATCCTCGGGGGGCTTGGTCTTGATGTGCCCTGGTCGGGCGATCCTGCACTTCTCTTGGGAACCGCCGACGTGAACACAACACCTGATGAGCGCACACTTCTGGTTTCAGTTGGAGCGGTGGATGGGGTTGTAGGTTCGTCTATCCATGCCGTTATCGCAGAGTTAGAACATGCAGCATCTGTACTTGCGCGTGATGGTTGGCGGATCACAGTAATGCCCGTTAACCCCAGGGATTTTAGGCAGGCTAAGGAACTTGCTAAGTCGATTTCGGATCACGGTGTTGTACGGCTCAGTCCCATTGTGACGTCTTGGGAAGTTTTTCAGTCCGAGGCTCGTAAACATCAAGTTGGCATTCATCTACGTCTCCATCCAGCGATACTCGCCGCCGGTGCATTCGCCCCATATATCCAGATATCTCACCTGCCCAAATGCGCGGACTTTCAGGCAACGATCACGCCAGCAGGTCGAGCAATTGATGCTCGGTTTCTCTCAGGCGACGACTTAGTTCACCAAGTACTTGATATTGCCGACAGATTTGAACATGAACAAACGCAACTTGTTAAAGCTGTTACGTTGGCGCGCCAGCGCCTTGATGGAGATTTTTCTCATGTTGCCTCGATACTCCGAACCTCAAGCTATTGAGAGAACCATGAACAACTCATTTAAAAGTGTTCATTCGCCAACTACGTTAAGAGCAAAAACGACTTTACGGACTTGGTTGGTACGATGGCTTTGAATCATGCGAAGTCCAAGAACCAGTTGGCCAAGAATGGCAAGAATTTGTATGGTGTTTGGCCCCTAATCCTAGGTTTAACTGCCGTTACAACAGTTTTATATGTGTTCTTAGGGGAAGGTGGTTTTGTTCCCGATAATCGGATGGGCCAATTTTGGAACCCATCTAGGGTGTTATTGCGCTTGGGCGACGTGTGGTCGTCATCTAATCTCGGCACAACGGCACCCGGGCACGGGTTTGTTGTTTTGGCATATTCGGCAATGCTTGAGTCGCTAGGAGCATCGCCTTGGCTCATCCAGCGAATTTTCCACGCCACATTGATTTCCGGCGGCAGTATTGGAGCGGCGTTAGTAACTCGGGAATTTCTTGGACGCTCAAGGATTGGTCCCGCGGTAACTGGATTGTTTTGGATTACTTCATCGTATACGGTCTCATTTTTACTGCCGTCGAATCTTTATCTCAATGTTGCCGTAGCACCTTGGCTTTTCTTAGCTTGTCTACTAGGTACGACGACATCGTCGCAGTGGCGATGGGCCGCGGCGTTCGCTCTTGCAGTTGCAGCTGCTGGTTATCTCAACCCGCCTGGACTGTTACTTGCTACCCTGCCCCTCATTCCACTTGTGGGTTATCTCCTTTGGACGCGTGAATCGAGCTGGGCAGTTGCCTTTAGATGGTCGGCAAAGGCGTTTTTCGTTACGGTGTTTATTTCAACGTACGATATTTACCGCAGCGTACTTTACAAAAATTCATACGTTGCAAATCTTGGGGGAACGGAAGATATTGAAGCCATCGGCCGCTCGTCAAGCTGGTCAGAGAGTTTGCGCGGCTTAGGGCAATGGCTGACCTATTGGAACCCATCAGGTTCAATTCTTTTGAAATGGCTTCAGCCATTAGTTAGCAATCCTTTGGTCATCTTGGCGTCGTTCGTCCCTGTGATATTCGCCTTTGCTGTTGTTGGATTAACAAGCTGGCGTCCCCGTTTCCTATTCGGGGGAATCATGCTCATGTCGGCTGGGCTGATGGTTGGTGTTCATCCTCTTGATCACTCAAGTCCTCTCGGAGTAATCATGAGTCAAGGTTACGATCGCGTTCCTTTTTTGTTTGCTTTACGAAACTCATATAAAGCTGGTGCAGGCCTATTGCTCGCTATTTCGGTACTTGTCGGTTTCGCTGCCTCGTGGCTTGCTCGGGGGACGCCGGACGTTTTTTCTGCCGGGCGATCGATGGGGAAAGTGTCCACCAATGTCTTTCGGTGGAGGCTTGGAATATCAACGAGAGTTGTTGGGACGGTCATGCTCATTGGAGGAATGATCGCCACTTCTTCACCTGTGTGGGCAGGCGGAATGTATGCCCGATCGAATCAATTGAATGAAATTCCTGAATATTGGCAGGATGCTTTGAGATGGCTTGATCAGCGAGAATCTCCCGGTCAAGCCCTCGTGATCCCCGGGGGTCGGAGTAGTAACTATCGTTGGGGTAGTACCACGAATGGCGACTTGTTTGAAACGTTTCTCGGAGGCGGATTCATCTTAGATGAGCCGCTTTCACAGCCAAATCCTGTCCTTGCGAACTTGATCAGTGAGGTTAGCCGAAGGATTTCTAGTGGTAGGTATCTAGCTGGATCAATGACGCAAATTGCTCGACGGCTAGGAATTAGCCATATCGTGCTCCGCAATGACACGAATTGGAATAGTAACGGTTCGGCTCGTCCGGCTTACTTCGACCTGCTGCGCAGTGATCCGGGTCTAGTCCTTGAAGCTACGTTCGGTCGACCTGGCGAGAATGTGATTGGCAAGAATGATTTTTCAGTCGAGGCCAGTCGCGAGCTTGAAATTCCACCAGTAGAGATTTACGCAGTACGGAGTTTTGCGGGAACCGTGCGTGCAGTAAGCAAACCATCAGTGCTTCTGTCGGGCGATGGCGAAGCATGGTCACTACTTGCCGCGCGCGGGAAGCTCGACGGAGGTAACCCGATCAGATATTCTGGCGATGTCACCTTAAGTGAATTAAAGCAGGAACTTGAACGCGGTGCTTCAGTTGTCATCACCGATACGAACCGTGGTCGGCTTGACCTTTTTGGACGACCAGGCAGTAAAAGTCTTGAGATCTTTCCAGATGCGAAGTCCATTGTTGATCTCAGTCCAAATCAACTGCTTGACGCAACAATTGAAGCTAACCCAAAGCGCGTTTTTGATGGGTCACCCAAATCGCGGTTCCTGACTGGCTCATATCGACCGCTCTCAAATCAGGCTGGAATACGGGTCGAGTTGAACGAACCATCAACTCTGCACTCGATGGCGATTAGCGCCGTAGTGGAACCCGGTATTCGGCAAGTCAAGCGAATTGAGATAGTGACATCCACTGGTGTTGCTATCCCAGCAGAGATCCCTAACGGATCAGCGGACATAGAGTTCGCAGAGCAACGTGGAGTTACATGGTTTGAGATTCGTGTCACCGAGATAGCAGGCGAAGGACTTGGTGCTTGGGGGTTCAACGAAATTGAGGTGGCGGGACTAGATTTGTCGAGCAAATTTGACGTTTCGGATGACATCATCCGCGTTGCCGAGATCGACTCGCAGACCTTTAAATTGTTGGCCGATTCAGACGTCTCTTATCAGTTTCAACGTATATCAAACAGGGTGCTCAATCAGGAAGCATCAATGCGACGACGATTTCGCGTAGCGACAGAACGTGAGTACATCGGAAGTGGCATTCTCATAGTGGCGAACCAAACTGATATTGAACTCGCCAATTTGATTGGACTGAAGACATTTGGTGCTTCCACCTCGCGCTTTGACGAATCGCTTGAGTCCAGCGCGTTATTCGCCTTTGATGGAAGTGTAAACACAGCTTGGAGTTTTGATTCGTCGCGTATTGCCGATCTCAACGTGTTCTTTGATAATCAGGTCATTACGACTGTTCGCCTCGTGCTCGACGTCTCGTCGCTGGATGTCAAGAAATTGACGATCGAACTTGACCTAGGAGGTGAACGAATCTCTGCCGCGGTTGACGTGCTCGCCGATTGCACCCAAAGGCGAATTTGCGAGGTGTACTTGGATCTCGGTTCCGAGGGGTCTATGGCCAAGACTCTCGCGATTTCTATACGCACGTTCTCGGAAGGGAGTAACCCAGGTTCGGGAAAGTTGAATGTTTCCGAAGTGATACTAAACGGCCAGCAGAATATTCCTTTCCCAGTTTTGGACTCCGAAAGGTGTCATGACGTAGGTGCTTCGATGGGTGGAAAATCGCAAGATGTGAAATTTTTCGCGCCAACATATGCACTTTTTAGGAAACTGCCGATCTCCTTCGGTTTTTGCAAGCCAACATTGCTGCTCCCCGGATGGCATAATTTTATCTCGGGTTCCGAATTTCCCCTCTCAAGTCTCAACCTTGAGTTAGTTGACAGGGTTGAACCCACTGCTGTCGTAGAGGCGACTGCAGTTGTGCAACATCAGTCCAGCTCAAGAATTGACATCCTTGTAAATGGCCCAAAGGACACAATACTTGTTTCGGGAATGGCTTCGTCTCCCATTTGGAGAGCTACTGCGGATGGAAAAAACTTAGGTCCCCCGATTACAATTGATGGTCAGATGTCTTGGATGTTGCCGTCAGCCGGACCGACCCTGGTACGTATCGAGAACACTGCCCAGAAGACTTCAGATTGGCTTTTCTGGTTCAGTTTTGTCATCTTCGTTGTTTCCCTTCTCATTGTTATGTTGAATCCAAGGCGGCGCTCTGAAATCGACCTTGAAAATCGAAAGTCGCTTTTCAAACCTGAGGCATTGCCTCAAAGTGGGTTGACCTTCGTGCGACGAATTGTAAATGTGAAGAGCCTGAGCATCGTTGTATCTGGTTTGCTGGCGGGAGTCGCCGGAGTTGTCGTTTCAGCCTGCATTGTATTCTTGGCTTCACGTGAACTGCTTCGAAAACGGATAGTCGGATCGGTGGCAGTAGGTTTAATCACTCTTGCAGCAATTGCGACGGTTCCACCATTGGGGCCCGCGATTGATTACGTTACGCCCGAGTGGCCAAACATACGAACGTTGGCCTGGATATCCGCCCGCTTGGGAGCAGTCGTTCTCTTGACGTGCATTGCGCAGGGAATTGCGAGCGATGACGTTAGGGGTGCTACCACTTCGAGTAGCGACGAAGCGGAACTTGCCGATCAGGCATAGGGCAACCAAATATCGGAGCGATTCGGTGAGATCAGTGATGGCTGTATACCGACGAAACGTCTTGTGAAGTGTTTGATTCGATATGGGAAATATCATTCATGCCCGAAGAACAACCTTCTCGAGACGAGTCGTTACTCATGATCAAATCATCATGTTTAGACCAGCAGTCACCTTATGGCCATGTTCAATGTCCCCGCTGTAGGTGATTTTGTCGGCGAGTTGTTGATCGGTCTGGCGGCCAGTCGCAAGAGCCAAGAAAGTAGCGGTATCTGTGGTGATCCTACTTAATGGTGCTTCCGGCTCATCCTTCACAAGAGCCGCACGTCCATCAACAATCGTGCACACGATGTGACGTGGAACTCCACCAGTGATGTCAATGACCACACTTTGGCCATCGGGCGTTGCAGCTCGCTTGCCAACCACAATCGGCACGGTACGAATCAGTCGGTCAATGGTGTGCTCCGCTGCGGCACCAGACAGATGACCAGGAATTCCAACAGCACGACGCATATCTTGTTCGTGCACCCAACAATCAAGTACGCGAATATGCAAGAAGTCGGCAGTAGTGCCAGGTCCAGTTGGTGTCATGACTTCTTTGGAGAAGTACGACTCATCGGCAGCGCGCAAGAAATTCAAACGACGAGCCGCAACTTCGTTCCACTCGCTGAGAACTTGGGCGCCAGTCAGCGAACGACGACTATCGATTTCATTTTCATTTGCTTCGCCAATGGGATTACGTACATAATCAAACTTCGGTGCTTGATGAGTTGTGCGGACCCCACCGCTTTCGGTGCTTTCGTACGCAACGATGTGCGACAAGTTGTCCTGCACAGACCAACCGGGGCAATCACTCGGAAGTTTCCATTGCGCTTCAGTGAGCTGCGCGCCGAGTTCGGATAACGAAGCAAAACACAATGCAAGCTTGTCGATGGTGTCATTGGGGATCATGAGTTTTCCTTTTTACGGTGCTGGATTCTGAATACTTTGCCAGTCGCGAGCTTGTAGATATGGCGTAAAGGCCTTGCCGATGAACTCTAAGTCGGCAGGAGTCTTAGGGGTCTTGATTTCGTACAGCCCGTCAACACGGGTGTAAGCCACGGTAAGGTCCCACAGCGCTAAGGCTTGATCGCCTGTAGGCGCAGGAACAACAACAGGTCCAAAAACGGCCTTTTCTGAACGTGACCCTTCAGCGGGGAACAGCAGGATTGGCACACCAAAACCGGCGAGTTCATTGATGACATAGAAATGGTCGGCTTTAACGTCGTCGTGGGTTGACTCGTCGGCCAGCGCTAGGTCCCAGTCGTCGGCGGAAGCTCCGATAGATACAAGCAATTCCTTGGCTACAGCGGGGTCGTGGGGTTTGCGACCATCAGTATGAAGCGCTTTGCCACAGGCCGCATACCAGGCATCGCACAAAGCCATATCGTTGCGTCGTAGGCGTGCGGCGACTCGCAGCGGACTCCAGCCGTAAGCGAGAGGGCGTTCCCATGGGTGGGGTTTACCTTCGGGCCGATTGACCTCTTCAAGGCTAAAGAAGCGCCAGTTGATTTCGAGGCCAGTCAGCCGACGAACCTCACGAATCCACAACGACGTTTGATACGCCCATGGGCACATCGGGTCGAAGAAGAAGTCAATTTTGTCGACAGTTTGCGCCATGTCGTCCTCCTAAAAAGGGAATCTGCGAGAACAACCTAGTACCGTAAGAAGCCATGGAACGCCCTACAAAGTTTGAGCACACCCGCTTTCTTGGCGACAAGCGGACCCAGTTGGTGTACGACGTTGACAACTGGGAAGACACTGCGGTCATTGACGAAATCGTGGCCGCCGAAATCGGCTTGTGTTTTGGCCCAGACACTTTGGCTGAGGCTCGTAACCGTGGTTACACCTTGGCGATTCCGGGAAAAACCCGACGCCATCTCAAGCCCCGTGCCTGAAAGTTGCCGTAGCCAATGCTGAGCAACGGCACCATTGTCTCGGGTCCTTTGAGTCTGCCGCGCTATCTGGTTCAACCTGCCGGTAAATCTGAAGGTGCACCTGGCGTCATCATGTTGCACTCGTTTCCGTTTGGACCCATCGACGCCCGTCACTCGGCGAGCAGTTTTCCGGAACTGATGGATCGTCTTGCGAACGAATTGGGATTTGCCTCAATGTGCTTTACATTCCGCGGTTGTGGTGACAGCCCTGGTGATTTTTCATTACAAGGTTGGGTTGATGATCTGCGAGCAGCGATCGACCACATGATTTCTGAATCAAATCCGACGGGATTGTGGTTGATTGGTTCAAATACTGGGGGTTCATTAGCCATGTGCGTGGGGGCCGATGACCCACGCATTAAAGGTTGTGCATTGCTAGGGCCAAGAGCGGACTTCGATGACTGGGCAGCGCAACCACGAAAGTTTTTGGAACACTGTCGTTCGGTTGGTTCGGTACAGACTCCGCAGTTCCCGAAAGACTTCGATGAATGGACGCGCGAATTACGTCGGTTCAGACCAGTTCCTGCGGCTCAACGGTTTGCCCCACGTCCGTTGTTGCTATTGCATGGCGACGACGATGAAAGTGTTCCAGCAACCGACACCCGTCAGTTAGCAGAAGCACATGGCGCAGCTGAAATGCGCGTACTTGAAGGTGCAGGGCATCGCATGAGGCATGATCCGCGAGCGATGGCGGTGCTGTTTGGTTGGTTGGATCGTCAACGTTTAGATGAAGAGTAGAGATTGTCAGAGACCAATTGATTAGTCGTTCCGACGGGTACCAAATTTTGTGAGCTTTAACCTTGCGATTGATGCCACTTGAATGCGCTGTTGATGATGTCTTCATACGACCGAGTCGCCGTCCAATCAAGAGCCTGTTGTGCAAGGGACGCATCGGCATAGACGATCGCTGGGTCACCGAGTCGACGTGGTGCAAATTCATGTGGTACGGGCTTGCCGGAGGCTTTTTCAGTGGCAGCAAGAATTTGTAGTACTGATGTGCCAACTCCAGTTCCTAGGTTGACGGTGAGATTCGGCTTACCATCATTCAAATAATCGACGGCCTTGGCATGTGCATCAGCCAAATCCTCAACATGGATATAGTCACGGATGCCGGTGCCATCTGACGTGGGGTAATCGTTTCCTAACACTTTGATTGGTCGACCTGCGCCGAGGGCAGCTTTCATCACCAAGGGAATCAGATTGGTGGTGATGTCCCAGTTTTCGCCTAGTACTCCGTCACTGCTCGCACCAGCAGCGTTAAAGTATCGCAAACTGGCCCACCGCAAATCATGCGTGAGCCCATACCAACTGATGATGCGCTCCATCATCGCCTTTGTTTCGGCGTAGACATTTTCTGGCCTAATCGCCGCTGATTCGGTAATGGGTAACTGGTCGGGGTTTCCGTACACCGCAGCTGATGAGGAAAATACGATCTGTTGAACGCCGGCTGCCAGCATGCCTTCAACAAGACCGACCGTTCCTTCTACGTTGTTGCGCCAATAGAGGTGTGGGTGCGTCATTGATTCGCCGGCACTTTTATAGGCAGCAAAATGAATCACGCTGTCGACATTGTGGTTGCGACAAATTTCTTCAACAGCTGTTCTGTCACAGATGTCGGCTACTTCAAGAGTCGCGCCAAGAAGGTTTTTATCGTTCCCACGAACAAGTGAATCAAGGACGACTACATCGCGGTGTTGCGCGCGAAGCAATCGCAAGGTGTGCGAGCCGATATAGCCAGCACCACCAGTCACCAAAATAGTCACGAGATACCTTCAACAGAGATGAAATACTGGATCATGCGTTGCAGTCCTTCTTTCAATGAAATCGTTGGTTCCCAGCCAAGTAAGTCCTTAGCCAAGGCGATGTCGGGTTTGCGTTGAAGTGGATCACCTTCACGTTCGGGAGGCAATGGAACAGTGATGATTTTGCTTGAAGAACCAGTGAGTTCAATGACCAACTCAGCAAGTTCGCGCATCGTGAATTCGCTCGGATTTCCGACGTTGACGGGCAGATTGTAATTACTGTCAAGCAATGCCATGAGTCCACGAACTTCGTCACTGACATGGCAGAACGATCGAGTTTGTGATCCATCACCATGCAATGTCAGTGGTTCGCCACGCAAGGCCTGAACAACAAATGTGTTCACCACTCGACCATCGTTGGGGCGCATACGTTCGCCATAAGTATTGAAAATGCGCGAAATTCGTACTTGAACACCATGAACACGGTGGTAAGCCATGGTGAGGGCTTCGCTAAATCGTTTGGCTTCGTCGTAACAACTGCGTGGACCTATGGATGACACATTTCCCCAATAAGTCTCGGGTTGTGGGTGCACGAGTGGATCGCCGTAGACCTCACTAGTAGAAGTTAAGAAGAAAACGGCGTTGTCGGCTTTGGCGCGATCGAGCAAATTGCGCGTACCAGTGCTACCTACGGCGAGGATTTCAAGGGGCATCGTTGCGAAGTCGTTGGGCGAAGCTGGGCTTGCGTAATCAAGAACTGCATCAAAAGGATCATTTAATACATGGTGGATTGGCAGCGGGAGCGTGATGTCATGTTCAATCAGTGTGAATTTGTTGTCTCCACTGAGATGAGCGACATTTTCTGGGCGTCCGGTTGCAAAGTTGTCAAGAGCAACGACCTCATCACCGCGAGCGAGAAGGGCGTCAGCAACATGAGAACCGATAAAGCCCGCTCCACCAGCTAGAAGTACGCGCATTTTCAGCGACCAATTCCTTGATATCTAAAGCCGACCCGTTCCCAGTCTTTACGATCTAGAAGATTTCGTGCATCAATAATCTGTTTGCCGTTCATGGTGGTCGCAATTGTCGTGGGTGAAATCCATTTGAAATCGTCCCATTCGGTCAGAACGAGTAGCACGTCTGCACCAACTGTTACCTCAATCGGCGACAGGGAAAGGTTCAACTGCTCAGGTACTCCAGGCTTGCTATTCGTAACGGTGGGATCAAAGGCCTGCACCTTGAATCCGAGTGCAAGCAATCGCTTGATGATTTCTATTGATGGTGAATCGCGTAAGTCATCAGTGCCGGCTTTGAAAGTCAAGCCCCAGACTGCAATGGTTTTTTCAGTTGTATCACCGCCCACTGCCTGAACAACTTTTTGAACGACTCGCTCAAATTGCTGGTCGTTGACGGTGATGACGCCCTTCAACAGATCAAAGGAGTAATTGGCGTCTTCGGCGATTTTGATGAGTGCACGCGAGTCCTTCGGAAAACAACTTCCGCCCCAACCTGGCCCAGGGCGCAAGAAGTTTTCGCCAATACGTTTGTCACTTCCCATACCAACGACGACGTCGTTGATGTCGGCTCCGACGCCCTCGCATATTGCTGCAACAGCGTTAACGAATGACAACTTGGTTGCCAGGAATGCATTAGCGGCGTACTTAATTGTTTCGGCTGATGCCGGATCGGTGATGATGACGCGAGTTGAGAGTCCGTCGTATAGCGAGGCAACTTTCATTGCTGCCGCTTGATCGTCGCTTCCTACCACCACTCGGTCGGGCTTTAAAAAATCTTGGACCGCTGAACCTTCACGTAGAAATTCGGGGTTTGAAACCACCTTGACGTCAGAGCGCTTCAAAGCCTTTTCGACAATTTTGGTAGAGCCGACAGGGACTGTTGATTTATTGACGACGATCGCTTCAAAGGGAAGGACTGCAGCGATTTCTTCGGCGGCTCGTTGAACGTAACTTAAGTCTGCTGATCCGTCTTCACCTTGTGGGGTTGGCACACAGAGAAAAGCGATGTCGCACGACTTGGCCGCCTCAACAGAACCAACGACGAATGAAAGCCGACCAGCTGACATGCCTTCTGCGACAAGCTCAGCCAATCCGAGTTCTACGATCGGAATCTCGCCATTTTGTAGCCGGGAAATTTTCAGTGGGTCAATATCGGCGCAAATAACGTGATGGCCAAGATGGGCCAAACAAGCCCCAGTCGTGAGACCGACATATCCAGTTCCGATGACAGCTATTTTTGAGGTCATTAGACAATCCTACCCTTATCAAGGTTTCACCTATTGCCACACGCATAGGGTGAAGATTGATAGATAGAACTCATGTAGTCATATTGATTGGTTATTGCAGTTAGCGTTTGATGATCATTATCTGAGGGGGCTTATGGCCTCAAGGAAACATATTGAATAGATGAAAATTGCCCATTTGAGAGAAATTGGTCCGATCACCGTCGCTTCGTTGGCGTTGGGCTTAATTTCCTACCTTTTCGTTTTCGTTGGTTCACGTGTTCTGGAAGCCACAGAAATGTCTACAATGCTGGCATTTTGGGCTCTCGCTAACACGCTCGTCTTGGCCTTTGCGATCCCTTTGGAAACCATTGCTCCGAAGTTCATTTATCATCACAAGACTTCTGATAGCGAGTTATCTTTCGTTCTGCATGGAATCACGATAGCGATTTTCGTCTTAGCTGTGTTTTTCGTCCTTTCAATTTTCAAGGTGCATTCCTATCTCCACGGTTACGAAATCGTTGGCTCTGTATTCGTGCTTTCGTTGGGTCTATGGGCTGGAATACGATCTGTATATGTCGGACGTGGCGATTTCAAAGGGCTTTTGAAACTCGCACTAGTTAATGCTGTCTTCGCGCTTTGTGGACTACTCGTTGTATTTTTGACTGACAGCCGTGAACCCAAATTCGTATTGCTACCTGTAGTCGGTGGGAATTTAATAGGTGGTTTCCTCGGGTTCATGAACATAATTTCTCAGAGAAGAACCGAAAAAACTAGCTGGCGAATCGATATCAATCTTGGTCGAAGCACTTATCAAATGACCGGGGCGTTGATATTAGCGACCGGAGTTTCGCTTGTAATGAATAATGGTGGAATCGCCTTAGCGCCATTACTCGGAGCATCGCCCGAATTCGTTATAACCTTCGCTGCAGTTGTAAGCCTAGTTCAAGCTCCGATGATGCTGCTGAACAACATTTCACCGATTGTCAATTTGAGAATGACTCGTTTGGCAGCCGAAGGGGATGACGATAAGGTTTTCATTCTTTACTATCGCGTTTTGTTTCTCTTCGGCATCTTTACTTGTGTTCTTCTTGGGCTCACATTTTTGTTGAGTCCCTTCGGAATAAGTCTTTTTGTCGGAAGTGATTTTCAAATGACGCGAATTCTTGCCGTATGCACTGCAGCTGGAGTATGCATTGATTGGTTGACAGTGATGCCAAGGTTGTTGGGGCTTGCACTCGGACGGGCCTCCCAAATTTGGAAAGTTTGGATTTTGGGTTCGCTGGTTTATTCAGTGTCCCTGTTTGTTCCAATCTCGGTGACTAGTCGGCTCATCACTGCCCCGATTGTTGGGGGTCTGGTGATTCTTGTTTATGGAACATTTACGATGAAAGTGACGACTAATAGTCGATGATTCCGAAATCTTGAGCCCTGCCGTGCGATTGTTCAAATGAACCCTTGTAGAAAAAAGAAGTCTGAGATCCATACGCATTGATCGGACCGAGCCCGAAAAAATCCAATTGAGAGAACCCCGCATCGGTGAGGGCATGAAGTCCCTCTTGGTATTCCGGACGATCCGAATTATCAAAAATCACGTATCCCGTTTCTGAAAGGAATGGGAGATAGTCGATCACCGCCGTCGTGCGATCACCAGAGTGATCAATGACAAGAACATCAAAAGTTTTGCCATTAAGTAGCAGAGCGACAGCATCAGTTTTTGAAGGATTCTCGACAAGCATTTGGAGCTCACCTGAGAGAGAATCGCTCAAGTTAGAAACTTTGGAAGCCCAGCTCGGATTATTCTCAATAGCCACAACGGTATTTCCGCGGGTTAGCCACCACAGCGTTGAATATCCTGACCCAAGTTCGAGTACCGAATAATTGGTAGGGACAACTTGGTCAACGAAGCTACTTGCAGAGTATGACCACCAAGGAAGAAACCTTGAAAAACTCTTGGATTCCTTGCTTTGGCGGGATTTTTCCCAATCTTGCTGTGCCAAATAGTGAGTACGTATCGCGTGCCAAGATTTGAGCGAAAGTAGCGATTTGAGAACCTCAAGTGGATGATTTGGCCTTGGTTGAATTGATGGCATTGTTAAATCCTTAATTTTGATGAGTCATGAGAGTGAAGACAAAGTGGCGGTTACTTTGAGAGAAGTTTCTTTCGGTAATTACTTTTTCATTGCCCGCCATCTCTTGCGTGCAGCTAATACGACCGATGAAGCTACGCCGTCTGCAATACCCCATGGATTTTCTCGAAAGACTCTAGATCCTGTCCAGTGATCAGCTTCAGAATCAGTAACTGTTTGATCGTCGGACTCTTTGAAACTTAGAAATTCAATCGGAAGATCCACCCATCGAGGACGTCGAACAGTATGCGTCCCGTGGTCAAAACCTGAATAAGAGAGGAGATTCTTATTTGGAACAACGGTAGTGCCATTTTGTGACCAAATTGAGGAGATCCAACGGTAGGCCCAGCTTCCAATCCGGCCAGTTGCAGCGTCATGGAAGTTGATCTTCCACCTAATGGCCGAAGTTAATGAACCAGTAATTTGGGCGATTTCTTGTACCGATGCTTCAAGTCCCCAAGTCAGATTCGCGTCGTAGTACTTCCATGATCGATCCCATGTCGCCCACGCGAATGATTCTGGATATCGCGAGTATCGGCTTCCGGTATTTGCTTGTAAGAGGTTTTCTGGAACAACGTTGTATCCAGAAATGTGCATTACTGAATCTTCGGTGGCGAATTTTTCCAAATTAAAATTGAAAAAATCTAGAAGTTGAGGGCCTGGGACTGCATCGTCTTCAATGACGACGACTTTGCCGTATTTACTAATAGCCCAATCGACGGAATCTTGGACTGCGAGCCTCAGTCCTAGATTGGTTGACCTGAATCGAGTTTCTATTTTCGCATTCCAGTCAATCAACTGAACAACTTCTTGAGATGCAAGCACCAAGTCGGCGTCATTGGGCTGTGAATTCTTGGGACCATCAACTGAAATCAAAACAATTGATGGTTGAAGCGCTCTCACATGATTGATGAGATTTCTGAGCTTTTCTGGCCTGTTGTAAGCGAGCAAAAGCACGGGCGCGGTGTTCATGGGGTTACCTTAGCGGGCTCGTTAATCCTGAGAATGGCGTCTTGATGGGATAAAGTCCGATTGATGGTTGATTGGATTGCGTGCAAAATTTGTCATTCAAATACTGCCTCAATCCTTGGTCTGCAGATTCTGAAACAGTATGAGGGCATGATTCGGAGTTGCTCAAATTGCGGATTTCAATTTGTAGAAAATCCCACCTGGTTAGCTGAATCGTTTAAGTCCAGTCTGAATCAATTTGATGTTGGCTCTGCAGATCGATCGTTGATTGTCTCTGGCTTTGTTCGATCAGTTTTCAGTAGGAGGAAAGCGTCGGCGGTGAAAGTTCTTGATTTCGGCGGAGGCGACGGATTGGCAACTCGGACACTTCGTGATGCAGGTTTGGATTGCCGTTGGGAAGATCCGTATTGTCAGCCAGTATTCGCTGTCGGCCCAGATCATTCAGAAATAAACCGTTTTGATCTTGTCTTCATGAGTGAAGTCGCACTGCATCTCACGGATCCTTTAGAGACGATAAAGACCCTTATGAGTAGGTCTGATCGTCTTTTGATGACCGCCGTCGTTCCACCGGAATCAATCACAACCGATTGGTGGTATCTGATGCCTCAGACAGGTCAGCACGTTGCCTTTTATCCAGTGAAAACATTGAAATGGATCGCCTCAGAGTTGTCCGTGCATTTATTGACCGATGGAAAGTTTTTTCATCAATTTTCATCGGTTCCTCCAAGTCTGCTTGAGCGAGCAATGTTCAAAGTTCCTCAAATTGCCATGCTTCGTTGGAAGGCGTTAGAGATCGGCGATTTGATTCGTCGGGGTCTGGGCAGAAGTAAAGGACTCACAGCATCCGATCAACAAGCCCTCAGCCACTGAACTTTGTAGATTGGCAACTAATGACTTCGCGTTTGGTTTATACCGCTGCTGACTCAAACTATTTGCTCCAGGCAAAAGTGTTTCTGCGCTCTTTGAGTTACACGCAAAATGGGGCGACTCATTTGTTGGTCTTCGGCTCAGGGTGGACAGATAGTCAGCGAAAAGATCTCGCTACACATGCATTCAATCACTTGACAGTTGAAGTTAGAGACGTTGATCCCGCAAGACATCAATCCATTCGCTTAACTAATGGATTCCCTTTGGCAACTGCTTACAACGTACTGGCACCCCAATCTGAATTGCCGACCGGCGTACGTGCCGCTTATTTTGATGCCGACATGGTTGTGCGCCGAGACCTGGGTGACTTGTTTGCGATGTCTATGAAGTATGCCGTTGGCTCCGTCATTGATGCGCACGTAGCAATGGTTGGCGGACCATCAATGTGGCGTCCGTGGCGTGAAGAGAAAATCAATCCTCGGCTTCCGTACCTCAACACGGGTGCTTTACTTATCGACGTAGATCGTTGGAACAGCGAACGACTTACCGAACGAACCCTGGACTTCCTTGAAAAATACGATCTACCGTGCGTCGATCAAGATGCGATCAACTTGGCGCTTCGGGGTGAATTTGATCTGCTTCGGCCAGCTTTTAACTCAATGCCATATCACATCATGAAATTGTTACGAACTGTTGATTTAGTCGAGTCACTGGATGATATTGAGGAATCAATTGTTGATCCCATAGTTGTCCACTTTCATCGATCGTTCTTGGGTAAGCCATGGTGTTTCGGTTCAACTCATCCCGCACGAAAATTGTGGACCGATCTTGCGGACGAGTGTGATAACAAATGGCGAAAGAAGCTTGATGCAATGAGTTGGGCACGAGGCTTCGCCGCGAAAATTGCCAAAATGTCGGTGCTTGATGATCGTGCGAGCAAAATGACAAAGCTAAAAATCGTCAAAGTTGAGAAACGCTGAAATGACTAGTCAAAAGAAGCCATCACAAGGAAAATTTCCTGTTTTCATTGATCCTCGCGGGTCACTTGGTGTTGTTGAATTTGGGAGTATTCCGTTTGTACCTCAAAGAATTTTTTGGATTTTTGGTGTTGCAGAAGATGAAACTCGAGCAAATCATGGCCACCGTGAATGCGAACAACTTGTATTTGTGCAGCAGGGTTCAATTGGCGCACTAACTATCAATCAACTTGGTGAAAGGGAAGAGTGGAGTCTTGAAACCGGCGGCTGGCTTAACATCCCGCCACGTCATTGGTTGCAACTTAACAATTTTGCTACAGGAACAGTTCTCGGGATCTTGGCAAGTTTGCCGTATGACCGCGCGGAGTACATTGATGACCCCGCAGATTTATCGGACTAATCTAGTTGAGCGATAGCAGCGACTACCTGATTAATCTCAGACGAAGTCATACTAGGAAAACAAGGCAAGGTCAGAATTTGTTGTTGGAGTTTGTCAGTATTCGGAAGTTGCACGTTCCCGAGAGTTTTTCTCCAGGCCGGTTGTTCGTAATCGGCGATGGGATAGTGAACTCCTGTCGCAATACCCAGTGATGCAAGTAGTGACCTATCTGATTCTCGTGAATCAGTCAACATGATGGCCAAGTGGCCTACAAAACGCTCATCATCGTGCATGATCATTTTTCGTGTATTTGTTAATGTTTGACTGTATTTGTGAACAATGCCTCGACGAATATCGTTGTTTCTTTGAATCAGCGGCAGTTGCCGAACTAGCGCCGCGGCTTGCATTTCATCGATGCGTGAATTCACCCCATTTGGTAGTTCTACTGAATATCGGGTTCCCCAACCGTATTGAGCAATGGATTGAACCTTTTGAGCAACTTCTATGTCTCGAGTCGCTATTGCACCGGCGTCACCGAATGCCCCTAGGTTCTTGGTTGGATAGAAACTAAAAGTTGCAGCGTCACCAAATGTGCCAGCAAGTTTTCCTTCAAGTGATGCCCCGAATGATTGGGCACAATCTTCAACTAATGGGATATCGAACTCTTGACATACCTTTGCAATTTCGGCGATCTCTCCGATGAGGCCGTATAGGTGGGTGACGACTACGACCGCAACCTGCTGGTCTGAATGCAACTGTGTGCGCAGTGCGCTGGAAGACATCTGAGCTGTGTTTGGGTTTACATCAATGAATACTGGTACGGCTCCGAGTCGGAGAGTGGCCCCAGTGGTGTAGCCGCCAGCGTTGGCGACTGTGGCAACTTTCGTGCCTGGTCCAACTCCGAGTGCAGATAGAGCAATGAAAAGAGCATCAGTACCATTCGCGACACTAGTAAACGATGAACTGTCGAACATCAGGCTCAACTGGGACTCAAATGCCTGAGTAAATTGACCCTTTAGGAACGAACCAGAACGAAGAATTTCAGCAATATCGCCAAGAACCTGCTCTTGAATCAGGGGATCTACTCGCGATAGGTCATTCAAAGGAACCTGGGCCATGTTGGACTACTTTAGTGTGTGGGTTGAAGGAGTAAGCGTGGACGACAAACTGATAGGTGTGGTGATTCCCACTTTGGGCGACCGGCCCGAATATCTAGAAGAGTCGATCCTCTCAATTCGTCAAGCGGGTGTGGCTCATATTTCTGTGGTTCGACCACAACGGACAAGTGCGATTGATCACGCATTGACGGGCAAAGTTGATTCAATTGTTGATGATCCTTGCCGTGGTTTAGCTCACGCGATCAACACCGGAATCAACTGTCTGCCAACAAAAGTTCAGTACTCAACTTGGCTTGGAGACGACGATCGGTTGGTTCAAGGGTCGCTTCAAAAGGTTTCTATGTACTTGGAGACGAATTCCGATGCGGCGTTTGTTTTTGGTCAATGTCAATACATTGATGCAACTGGTCAACGGCTTTGGTTAAACAAAAGTGGAAAATGGACCGAGTTATTGATGTTGTGTGGACCACAGTTGATTCCTCAACCTGGGTCACTATTTAGACGATCTTCATTTGAACAAGTCGGTGGGTTGGATGAAGGCTTGAAATGGGCCTTTGATCTCGATCTCTTCTTGAAATTGAGGAAAGTGGGAAAGTTTGGGTTTCTGAGTGAACCGTTGGCGGAGTTTCGTTGGCATGAGGGATCTTTGTCTGTTGGTTCGCGCCAAGGTTCAGTTGATGAAGCAAGCAAGGTTCGTCGTCAGCACCTGCCGCAAGGGGTTAAGCAAGCAAGCGTTGTTTGGGAACCTTTATTGAGAAAGATCATTCTGTTTGCTGGCACGAGAGTTTCAAAGAGAGTTAGCTCACAATGAACGTATTGGCAAAACCAAAATCCATTAATGCGTTTTTTTTAGTAGCAGTATTGCTGTTGTCGTTTTCAAGTTTGGCATCAAAAAGTATGTCCGAACAAATCTCCCCATGGGATGAGATGTACCACCTGTCTTATATTCAGTATGTCTACGACGGTCACCTGCCTCGACCTGGTGATGCATTGAATACTTGGGCTAGGGAAGGTTTTTCATGTAAACCCGTCTATCCATTCGGGGCAACGACTGATGTGCCCTGTGGGCAGATTGCTGAACCATTTCGGTATCCAGAAGGTGGTACGAATAGCGCATCTGGATGGCCGCCCGTTTATTACTCGGCTGTTGCGATAATGCTCAAGATTCCCATGCTTTTTGATTCGCACCCGATTGCCTATTCTCGACTGTTCACAGCGCTTCTCTGGTCTATGGGAGTCACATTGATCGCCTATGCATCATTGAAGCGTAATTTGAGGAAATCGGCTGTTCTTGCAATTTCTTTGATCATTTCAAGTTTGCCTTTTGCATTTTTTCACGCTTCATTCATTACGCCCCATGCAATGATCCCACTGTTGCTCGGGTCGGGATTATTGGCAGATCAATTAAGAGAACAGAACATTTGGTCTTTCCGAAAGAGCGCATTGATTCTTTTCGCCTATGCGGTAATTGCTTCACTGACAGTTCCACAATTTTCACCGATAGTGGTAATTATTGGATCGATTTGGGTAATTGACGAAATACAACGTGGTGGAGCCAATTTCAGAAATCAATGGCGAAAAATTCTCCTATTCGTGTTGGCTTCGTCCAGCACGTTCATCAGCTATAAAATTTGGGGGTTTATTCAGAACCGACGAACCATCAGTTGGGACAATTCTGTCAACGCGTCGGCTGGGCAAACACTGATCGACATGCCATGGACACGTTCGGCAATTATGGAATCAATTTGGCGATTTATTCCTCATTCGGTCGATAGGTATCAATTTATTGGGCCAGTTGAATCCTTTTTGTCTGAGTCCTGGAGCTATTTTTTGTTAGCGGGTCTAGGGGCTTTGGTCTGTGGATTAGCTGGCCACATCAGAAATAGCGCGATAGCACTTCTCATCGTTGGGATCGGATATTCGCTCTATATGCAGCGAATGGCGGTAGCCCCAGTGCCGGCACGTTATGGGATTTCACTTGTGCTATTTGGATTTGCACTGATACCACATGTATTGAAATCGCGTGCTGTGAGTTACACAGTTTTGATGTTGGCGGCGTCTACCTATCTATTTTGCTTTAACTTGACACCGTTTGGGTTGACTTAACTACTTGATAATCGTTGGTCCATTGAGTTTATGATGGACATGTAGAACGGCACTCAAAATCGCCTTAACTGTAAGTCGTGCAGCCTTAATGGGGCGAGCCGATGACTTTCCGTGCTCGCGCTCCATGAGCGGTGCAGGAATTTCTATGATTCGATAACCAGCTCGCCCAGAAGAAACCAAAGCTTCGTAGGTGTCGCCCAAGTAATAAGGGGGTAGTTTCTCGGCAAGTTCGTTAAGCAACGGCGTGTAGATCACTCGAAATCCCGAAGTGGCGTCGGTTATCGGTGTTTTGCAAGCACGTGAGGCGGACCTGCCAAGAATTCGCATAGCGAAACGGCGAGTGAGGGACAGTTCCATTTTCCCAGCACCATCTAGAAAACGAGAACCAATAACCATATGAGAATTTTCTTGGATTGCTGTAGCGATAAGTGCTTCGATGTGGTCGACCGGATGTTGTCCATCAGCATCACACTGAACGACTGCCTGATATCCATGTTGAACCGCATATTTAAAGCCGCATCTGAGCGCAGCTCCTACCCCCAAGTTAAAAGGAAGTCGAATTGTTGTTGCTCCTGCTTGTCGTGCGACAGCATAGGTATTGTCGTTTGACCCATCGTCAACGACCAGCACGTCGAACCCATGCATTTGTAGGTCTCCGATGACTTTTGCGATTGATACTTGTTCATTCCAAGCGGGAACTACAACCAAAACCTGCTTACTCATCAAAATCTCGCAAATGCTCACGCTCGTTAGTCTCAACTTCATGGAGAGCCAGTTCTTCAGCTAGTCGCTGTATCTGTTTTTGTAGCCCCGAAATGCTCACCGAAAGTTGGATACAGATCAGGACAAGTATCAAGATTGCCAATCCTGAAACAAGGACACCCGGAGTGGTGCTGAGGGACTTAGCCAGAGGGCGGGTCAGCGGGATGAGGATGCCCGAGAGTGCAGTCAAGGTGAGTAGCACGAGCCAACCCGCGGCATAGCGAAAAGAGAGCATCTGTCGTCTGGCAAGGATTAAGACGAACGTCCCCCCAAAAAGAGCAAGGCAACCAGTCGCTATTCCTTGCAGAATTTCCGGAGACATATCACACAGCGTAGCGATTACGGGCAAACGGAGTTGGTTGCTGAATTCCGACTAAGCCGGATTCAAATTCTGGCAAGTATTCATCTTCAGACAGGAGCACTGAACGCCAACGATTTTCAATTCGGAGTGTCTCGGGAGCGCTTACTTTGGGGTCACGTGACAGTGATTCAAAATGGAAGACTTCAACGTGTGGCGTCCAAATCATCCGATAGCCAAACAAATTCAATTTGTTTCCAAAGTCAACGTCGTTGTATGCGCCAGGGAATTCGGAACACAAACCGCCAAGAAGTTCAAACACTTTGCGCCGGATCGCCACGCAGGCCATGGTGAGCCCTGAACGTTCAGATGGGATTGTCAAGACTGAGAAAGGACCGGCTTCCTGATACGAGTATCCGCTGGCTCCGTTGTGTGCACCATTTTTGTAATAATGACCCGCACTTTGGATACGCATATCTTCCAATAAAAGTTTGGGTCCAACCATGCCAACATCAGATTGCTCGAGGAAGCAGATCAAACCCTCAATCCAATCGGGTGAATGAATCTGGGTATCGTCATTAAGCAGAATCAATACGTCGCCAGTTGCCCCAACTGCACCGAGGTTGATTTTTTCGGAAAAGTTAAATGGCTTGGTGTACTCGGCGAGCACTAAACGTGAACCGGCGATCTTGGATAACCGTGTGAGTACCTCATCTGGCGTGTGACTGTCGTACACCACAATGATTTCATAATCGTTATAAGTAGACCTTTGGACGATGCTGGCAACTGCAGTTTCAACGAGCACCATGTCGCGACCCCACACCCGTTTTTCGGTTCCGCAAGTAGGAATGATGATGCTCACTCGCGGGCGCTGAGTGAGGGTACGAATTGTTTTTAGGTAGTACTCGGGTGTCGTTTCAACAGTCCCTGGGATTCCGACTCTGTCCAGATGTTCCTGAACCGCTTTTTGTGCGGCGATCAGCGCATAGGGTTTTGCTTCAGCGTCGAGCGAAGCTGAACCTTTGATTGATCGCCAGTGATAGAGAACTTTCGGGATGTGAGCGATAGCGCGGGCTTGCTCGGTGATTCGTAGGAATAGGTCGTAGTCCTGGGAGCCATCAAACCCCTCGCGAAATCCGCCGAGCTGTTGCGCTAATGAGGTGCGTATGACCGAAAAGTGACAGCAGTAGTTTTGTCCACGAAGGCGCTCGGGCGAAAATCGAGGCTTACTAAAATGGCCAAAGAAATGACCTTCTTCATTGACCTTGTCTTCGTCTGAGTAGACGTAATCGACATCCGAATTTTCAATCAGAAGCTTTTGGACTGTCTCTAATGCATCCGCGGTCAATAGATCATCATGGTCGAGCAGGCCAATAAATTCCCCGCGGACAGCATTGAATCCATCGTTGGAAGCAGCCACAATGCCGCCGTTGTTTTCGCGGCGAATCACTGTGACTTGAGGGTTCATCTCAATGAAGTCCAGAACCTGGATGATTTCGGGATCGTTACTGCCGTCGTCAACCAAAATCCACTCCCAGTCATTGCAAGTTTGCTGGGAAACTGATGCTATGCACTCGCGAAACGCGTCAACTGGTGGATTGAAGACTGGAGTGACGATTGAAAAGAAGGGAACCGAGGTCATCCATGACCCCGAGTGCGTATGACAGCTTTCGCAAGGCCTGTAGGTTTCATGAAGAAACGTCCGATACGCCATGTGCGAGAAGCAAGAATGGCATCGAGTTCTTTCTCGAGGCTGTCATTATATGCCAAAAGGTTCTCATGGTTTTTGAAAGCCCGGTGTTCCGATTCAAGGCGGCTCTTATCTTGTATGGATTCAAGTTGTGCTCTTAGCTCGCCTTCGCGAACGATTGCGCCGATCAGTTCATCGCGCAACTTGAGAATTTCAAGTTTGAGAGCTTCTGTGTCTGACCAGTCGGTATCAACATCAACGTGGGAGATGCGACGGGTGATATGCGCCTTTTGTTCGGTCATGTTACTGATCTCCAATTTTCATTTCCCAAATAGCAAAATCGGAGTTTACCCGTAGTCACATAAGCGCCTGTGAAAATAGGACATTAGTGTGTCAAGAAGTATAGAAATTGGGAGTTTTATACTTCTTCAGGGAGTCGACGGCCCATTCGATTGAAGACGAACCAACCGATACTGAGACTGAGAATCGCCGATAGCAACATCACCCCTAGCCGAATGAGTGATGGAGCTTTGGCATCGTACAGCAAGTCGCGATACGTCGAGACAAAGGCGCGCATCGGGTTTAATCGCAACAGATCGTTTGCCCATGCTGGCGCACGATCCTGGACAACGCTTGGTGCGTAGACAACCGGGGTCAAGAAGAACCAAACTTGAATGAAGATCGTCCACAAATAGGTGATGTCCCTGAAATACACCGAAAGTGTGCTGAGTGCCAGAGCAAAGCCAGAAGCAAAAACCGTCAGCATGACGCTGACCAAGATGACAACTGGCAACCACGGAAGGAACGGGCTGCCGGCGACTAGCAGGACCACGGCCAGGAGTCCCATTTCAATGGAGAACTGCACGCAGGCGTGTAAAACATTGCTGAATACCAAGACTTCACGTGGAAACGCAACACGACGCACGAGGCCCGAGTTAGCGGAGATAGCTCCCATGCCTAGGTTGGTTACTAGAGAGAAGAAGTTCCAGGGGAGTAGGGCGCACAACAAGAAATAGGCAAAACCCTTGAGACCGCTGGGGTCGCCAACCGGAGCATTTGACTCAAAGAGGACACCAAAAACGAACGAATAAATCGCGACGGTCGCCAAAGGGTTGAGCATCGACCACGCCCAGCCTAAGAATGAGCGCCGATACTTGGTGCGGAGTTCACGGAGAGTCAGATTCCACAACAGCTCGCGAGAATCAAAGACTCGTTTCAGACTTTTCATGACCTGCACGATCCTAGTGACTTGAGCGTGGGCCTCGCCTGATACGTGGGGTGAAGCGTCGGGTGACGCGTTGAACCAGCGTGGTTTGCGGAGAGCGAAGCTGTTGGGGGTCCGGTCCGGCACTCCAGATGGCTTCGATCGGGTTTTTGGGGCGGGTTAACACCGTTTCCATCAGTTGGAGAATCACGATCGCGCTGGCTTCCCATGTGAAAGTTGAGGCTTGTTTGACGAGAGAGGCACAATTTGATTTAGCCAGATCGGGATCATTCATCACATCAAGACATTGGCGAGCCACATCCACAGGACTGAATGACTCAATGCTGCTGATTTCGCTCGGCAGCACTTCATGCAGGCTCGCCGAACGTGAACTAACTACTGGGGTGCCATGTAGGGCGGCCTCAAAAGGCATCAGCCCGAAACCTTCAGCAACTGACGGGTTCAGCACAAGAGCAGCGTTTGCGAGGAGCCACTCTTTTTCGTCTTCGGTGACTTCGCCAATGCTGACCAGGCTGTGGCGAAGGTCTTTGTTGGCTAAAAGCACTCGTGCTTCTTCCGAATATGAACTGCCGTTCTCGGGCATTGCCCCAACCAAGACCAACTTGCCATTCCATCCTTGATCACGCAGGGCAGCCAAAACCTGAACCGCAAAATGGCGAGCCTTATGAAAATACGCGACGCCAAAAACCAAAATAAATGGGTCCTCAACTTGAGCGAGTTGCTTCGGTTGACGCGCCACTGGAGGTGTACCAATTTGTTGATGGTCAAGTCCGTTGTAGGTGACCGCAGAGGCGATAGCGCCTTGCAGCAGGCCCTCGCGTTGAGCATCGCGTTGTACGAACTCACTATTGAATGCGACTCCGTCAACTCCGCGCAGAACAAAACTTGTGAGTTGGCGGCATGTGAGCCATTCGTGATCGTTCTTGAAATACGAAGGATTGTGATATGAGATCAGGTCAAGTTGTCCAACGATGACTCGGTCGCTAATTCGTTTGAGCCAACGAAGTTCTTCGGTTGAGTTGATTTGATGCGGTCGATACACAATGTCAAAACGATGGTGGTAGTCGCGATAGATGTCCCCGACTGTTTGAACTTGAATGTTTTTGCGAGTCTCAAAGATTTCACGTAGTTCCCTCGTGAGCGCTTCTGATACGACGATTGTGAATTCTTGCTGGAGGTCATTGTCGGCAAGTGCCAAAATCATTTGAGCGGTGAGTTGTTGAGTGCCACTCCAGTACTTGCCAAGGCACATCGCATCAATACCGACCGAATAACCAATCAGTGCATGGCGAGCGATATCGAGTGCTAGAGGCAGGTTGGAGTAGCTCTCGGTGCTCGCGCGCCGAACAGAGTCGACGTACCAGTGATAGCGGTTGTCAATGATTTTCTGGTGACGCTCCTTGATTTCGGTAGTGCTTACACCAAAGCTGGCCTCACCTTTGTGAAAGACAAAAACGTCGTCGGCCAAAATGTTCTTGAGGCCAAGGCGAATCAGACGTTGGCTGAAATCGACTTCTTCGCCGTAGCCCTTGGCAAATGTTGTATCGAAATACCCCGCCAAGTTGAGCGCACTTCGGGTTATGTACATGCAATGACCTATGGCAGTTGGCAGTACGGGGTATAGACGGTGTGAACGGTTTGCAACACGAGTCGCAGCCTCATCAACTGACATACCGTGGGGCAAGCGACGAGTCGGTGTATTTCGATGCGGAACCGACACGATTGTCCCGTAGTTGGTTAAAGCGGTAACGGTACCGATATCAGTAGACGAATGCGCGGCTTCGTAGAGACGGGTGTACCAATCGGGTCCGACGACAACATCAGAGTTGACCAAAACAACATCTCGTTCTCGCGTCAATTCAAAGGCCGTGTTACAGGCCACTACGAATCCGCTATTGATAGGCATTCGGTGAACTGTGAAGTTCAAGCCACTCTGGGATGCCACCGAATCAAGAAGTTCAAATGCGAGTCGGTCGTCGCCACAGTCATCGATCACTAGTACGTCGACGCCGGCGGGGGTGTGGGCAATCAAGGACTCAAAACAACGAATTGTTTCATCTGGGGCGTTGTAAACGGGAACTACGACGACCGGCAGGCCTCTCCTCTGAGACTGACCCTTGCCAGACAAATTGAACATATGTACTGACCTTAGGCGTAAGAAATGACAACATCAAAATGTGCCGATGTTCATCTGGCACCGCTTAGCACCTTTCATCGGCAAGAATGGTCAAGCATGTCAAATCAAGCCGTCGTTGTCTCGGGTCTGTGGAAGAACTTCCGCCTCTATCACGAGCGAAATCAATATCTCAAAGCCGCTATTTTGCGGGGGCGTCGAGCCCGCTATGAAGAGTTTTGGGCGCTCCGAGAAATTGACTTCACCGTCCCGACTGGCACGACATTTGGTGTTATCGGTTCAAACGGTTCAGGAAAGAGCACGCTGCTCAAATGTTTGACCGGAATCCTGACTCCCGACAAAGGGTCAGTCAAGGTGACAGGACGCATCTCGGCGCTGCTCGAATTGGGCGCTGGGTTTCACCCCGAACTTTCAGGCCGAGAGAATGTCTTTATGAACGGCGCGATTTTGGGTTTAACTAAAAAAGAGATCACCGCGAAATTTAGCGACATCGTCGAGTTTGCTGGACTTGAAGAATTTATCGACACCCCAGTTAAGAACTATTCATCAGGCATGTTTGTGAGATTAGGTTTTGCTGTCGCTGCACACGTTGAGCCCGAAGTGTTACTCATTGACGAAGTGTTGTCGGTCGGTGATGAAAGTTTTCAGCGTAAGAGCGCTGAACGCATTGAACAGTTTCGACGAGAAGGTCGAACGATAGTTTTTGTGAGTCACGGATTGGCCTCAGTTGAGCAGTTGTGTGAACAAGTTGCCTGGATTGAAAAAGGTGAACTCAAGATGGTTGGTGTGGCCGGTGAAGTGATTTCGGCATACCAGGGTCAAAGTCATCAAGCGACGCGTGTTGAAGGCGAACTTGGTCAACGATGGGGAAGTGGCGAAGCTCAAATCGTGAGTGTGCAATTACTTGATGACGCAAATCAACCGCTTGAAGTTTTGACCACGATGGAAACGGCGAAGATTCGTGTTGATCTCACTGCGCATATGCCAATCCAAGATCCTGTCGTGACTGTTCGTATCGACACTTTGACTGGACATCCAGTGTGGGGTTCGTCAACTCGACGAAATGGCAAATCGATGGGTCTTGTTGAAGGTCCGGCCAGCGTTGAAGTGGCGATCCCTTCAGTGCCTTTGCTCGAAGGTGTGTATGACCTGACGGTTGCCGTGACCGACCATACCGAAATGAGCCCATACGACCATTGGGAAAAGCGCGTGCGGTTTGAGGTGCGTCAGTACAAGGCCTACGACTTAGGTACGGTTCATATTCCTGCTGAGTGGTCAATCAGTGGCACTCGCGGTGTGATGCAAGGCGGCTGACATGCCGCACGTGAGTTGTATCTCTGTTACCTACGGACCGACTCCAGAAATATTCTTGTTACTTGAGTCGGTGCAACGTCACGCCGGGGACATTCCATACGATATGACTGTTGTGACTCAACCATCTGATGATGGATCAATGGCCGAAGAGATTGATCGCCGTGCTCCGTGGGTGCGGGTGATTGCACTTGATTCCAATATCGGGTTTGGACCCGCGAACAACCTTGCATCTGAACTGGTATCGGGAGAATTCATTGCACTGTTGAACCCCGACATTGTTGTCACCGAAGGTTGGTTGCCGCCCTTATTGGCGGCTCTTGAGGATCATGCGGTCTTCGTGGCTGCACCGCCGTTGTTGTCGATAGAAGGTCGGGTTGACGAGGCTGGGCAAGTGATGTTTGCCGATGGCGGAAGTGGCGCAATCGGTGGCCCGCAATGGCCAGTCGATTATGAACAGATGATGTTTGGCAGAGATGTTGACTATGCATCGGCGGCGTGTTGGTTAATGCGTCGGTCGGTGTTTCTTGAACTTGGTGGCTTTGACCCAGCCTTTGCGCCAGCATATTTTGAAGACCCCGATCTTGCTTTCACAGCGAGGTCGCGTGGTTTGGTGTCTCGATTGGTTATTGAGCGTCCGGTCGTACACGCTCACGTAGCCGCTAATGAAAGTCGCATTGCGCTCGCTGAACGTTCTCGCAAGATTTTCCAAGCCAAGTGGGCCGAAGTTTTGCTATCTCAACCAACACGTTTGGCGAGCGCTGAGGATGGTTCTCGCGTTCGTGACCATATGTGTGCATCACGAACTTTGATTTTGATTGGTGACGCCGTTGCTGACATAGAAGTGATTGCGATTATTGAGAAGGCTGGTGTTTCCGCTGCGGCACAACCACGAGAACGTTTCGCTGTTGCGCTGAGCCCCCGACCATTTGTTGAGGGACAGCGACGTAAGCAGAATCGTGTGGGTCTTGAGATCATTCAGCAGTCTCCACTTGAAGTTTTGGCATGTCGAAGTGAATGGGCGACCAGTGTTGAAAGACATGGTGTATGACTAGGTCGCGCCTGCTGACAATCGCCGCTGTGTTCGTAGGGATTTTTGGCCTGTTGATGCGTCTGCATGTGCTTCGCACTCCAGCAGGAATGCTGAATGCAGATGAGGCCTATACCGGTTTGCAATCATTGGCGATTCTGCGGGGTGACTTGCCAACAGTTATTCGTGGTGCGGGCTACACGGCTGTTCTGGATAGTTACTTCTTTGCGCCATTCGTGTGGATCTTTGGTGCTCACGTGGTGCCGCTCAAGTTGTTGTCATCGATGTGGTGGTCTGGTGCAGCAGTGCTGATGTACATGTTGGCGAAACGCTTTGTTGGTCGTTCATGGGGATTGTTGGCTGCTTCAATGGTGTGGGTCGCTCCTGGTGCGCTCATGTTGTTGTCGACGCGAGCGTACGAGGCCTACGGGCTTGGCTTATTGACATCGGTTTTTACTGCATTAGCAACGATCCGAGTGCTCACAGATCGTGAACTACATCGTCGTTGGGTGATGCTGGCTGGTGCGGGCGCGGGACTGGCTTTCTACCTGCATCCCATGTTTATTGCAGGTGCACTGCCGATGATGTTGGTGCCATGTTGGGTGCATCGCCGTGAAATTCGTGGGTGGTGGACCCCAGCAGTTAGTTCGGCAATCTTTGTCAATATTCCGTTGTTGTTTTGGAATGTTCGCCACTCTTGGCCATCGCTGTCGCAACCGGCTCCGGCAACCGAATCTTCAGTGACGCGCCTCGGACGTTTCTTTAGCGGCTTGTTGCCGCGGGCTTTTGGTTTGCGCAACCCCAGTGGCGAATGGATCTGGGGTTCGGTTTCAATCGTTTTATATGTCGTGCTTCTTGCGCTCATCGTGTGGGGAGTTATTGGGCTTACACGGTTAGGCCCACGAGGATTGACATTGGCATTGCCGACGGTGTTGTGCTGGCCAATCTTGTCATTATTCAGCAATATGGGGTTTATTGATGATGGCCGCTATGCAATCGTAGGGTTCCCGTTCTTGGTGATCGCTCTCGTCGTAGGTGTGCGTTCGCTGGTAGTGCTCATCAAGTGGTCACAGATCACTGGTTATGTTGCGCCGGTCATGGCGGGCATCCTGTGGGTCGCCATCTTTTTGATTCCGTGGGTGAATGATTACGCGCCAGATGTTGTTGATGACCCGAACGCCAATGTTCAGGCCATTGTCGACGTTCTCGTTGCCGAAAAGTATGAATATGCCGCTGGAAATTATTGGCTCACGCTTCCGATCGAATACCAAAGTGATCGACAAGTTGTAACCGCAGTTGCAGGACATCCTTGGGGAGTTGTTTTCCCATGGCAGCCGCAGTTCCCATGGGGAGTGAGATTTGCCGACACACAAGCTGAGGTGATGGCGGCGTATCCATCGGACGTTGCCTACGTCTTTTTGCCTGGTGATGAACAGGTGGGGGCTTTGCGTTTGCCAGTTGAAGAGTACGAACGGCGAGAAGTTGGTGGTGCAGTCCTGTATCTTCCATTGATGCACTCTGTAGTGCCCGAATAACGAAAGCGAATACGACATGTGGAACGGACAACGGCTGGCAGTTGTGCTGCCGACCTACAACGAGCACTTGTCGATTGCTGAATGTATTCGTGGCTTTGAGGCCCTCGGCATTGTGGACGACATTTTGGTTGTCAACAACAATGCTCACCCAGATACATCACCTGCGGTTGCACCTACGGTGGCACGAGAAGTTTTTGAAATGACGCAAGGTTATGGGGCGGCCATTCGGCGCGGTTTACGCGAGACAACCGATGCTGATTTGGTGTGTGTCTGTGAACCCGACGGCACTTTTGATCCGGCCGACCTGCTGAAGTTGTTGCCGTTTACGACTGATGTTGATGTGGTGTTTGGTTCACGTACCGTGCAGACGTTTATCTTGTCGGGCGCCAACATGGGCTGGTTTTTGCGGTGGGGCAACTGGGCCGTCGCCAAACTCACTGAAGTTTTGTACAACACGGTGTACTTGTCTGATGTGGGTTGCACATTCAGAGTGTTGAAGCGTTCGGCGATTGATGAAATGTCGCCGTTTTTTGTGGGTAACGAGTCATCGTTTGGTTTTGAGATGATGCTGCTGGCATCACAAAAAAAAATGTCAATGGTGCAAGTGCCTGTGAAGTATCAAGAGCGTGTGGGCGAAAGTTCGGTGACGGGATCGCAGAGCAAAGCAGTGAAACTCGGTTTACAAATGATCGCGATGTGCCTCCGCATGCGCTTCGCCCCACGATCTGGTCGGAAATAACTGAGGAAATCTGCCACTTCGTCAGACCAGATCGCACTGATATTTACGGGGCGAGGGATTCGAGGAACGGATTGAGATTCTCACCGATGATTCCGGCGGCATAGTCGGACGGATGATCGGTGTAGCTGTACATGAAGTGATCCCAGCGCACATGGCGACAAATGCGATCTTCGGACCCGCAGAAAATCTCGGTGGAATTAAAGATCTCAACTTGACCTGGGAACTCTTGCTTTAACTGTTCAAGCATCGTGAAGTACTTGGCGGTCTGGTCAATGAAGGTCTGGATAGGCATCTCGCACAGCGGGTTGGGTCTCACCAAGAGACGATTCAAAATTCCGATTGTGGTCTTGCGCTGCAGACAATCTTCAGGGTTCGGCAACGGAGGGTTATCAACATATAGAACGACTTTTTTACCGGCCTGAGTCAAGATCGTGATGCTGTTGCGAAACCCTTCAGTCACGATGTCGTAGTAAGGACTGTCGGGCAATTGCACAAAACTTGTTTCATCACCGATACCAAACATCGCACGCACGGCACCTTGAAGAACAACGATATCAACATCGGGATTGTTCGCTACTGAATCAACCGCGATTCGCGCAAGCTTTTGGAACCGTTCAAATTCCGGGGCATCAGAAACGAGTGGTACTGGAACTCCGCTGTCGGAGTTTCCTCCCATAAACAACCAACGTCCGTTTTCGGTTGATGTACGGATAAACCCACCAATAAGAGATTGGGCTTTGCTGTCACCAATGAGGGCGAACCTTGGAGTTTCGCGATTGTCCTCGACGCAACTATCAAACAATGAAGCAACTTCGGGATCGCTGATGCCACACGTGTCTTGGACCCAACCGTTCGCGCCACCTTCATCGCCGGTCTTGATATCTGGATTCATTTGGACAACTTTGCGACTCGAGATGCCGTCATTTTCAAATGTTGCGTAACCAACGAGACCGACCACAATCATTGATGCAACAAGTGCACCAGTCACCACCTTGACGCGGGGATGGAATCGTAGCGGCTTTTCAATCAATCGATAGGTAGCCCACGAAAGCAGCACCGACAATACGACGGCTCCAAAACGAATCCCTGCTGATGGAACGGTGCTGGTGATGATGCGCGCGAATGTCAGCAGTGGCCAGTGCCACAAATACAGTGGAAAGCTAATGAGCCCAATCCACACCATGGGCCGCAAGGAGAAAATGCGACGTGCCGTAAATGTGTGAGCACCGGCCCCGATCATGAGCGCCGCACCAATTGTTGGCGCTAGTGCACTCCAGCCCGGAAATCTGCTGGACTCGTCAAGACCAAACATCGTGAATAGCACAAGAACAAGACCAAGAATGGCGAGTGCATGTTGCAGCTTTGAGGCCTGTTCGGATGGAGTTCGTCGCAATATGACAGCCGCCAAAATCGCACCAACCAGTAGTTCCCAAAAGCGATTGAAAGGCGAGTAATACGCACCTACGACATCGTGATCGAGTGCGTACAAACCAAAGCCAAATGAAATAACAGTAAGAACAACCGTAGATACAAGAACTGGTAAACGAAGTTTGAAGATCGCCCATAGCAACAACGGCCATACAATGTAGAACTGCTCTTCAATTCCGAGCGACCATAAATGGGTGAGGGGTTTAACTGCCGATGATGTATCGAAATAACCCGACTCTTGCCACAAAATGATGTTGGAAATAAATGAAGCGCCAGAACCGACATGCTTGCCAAGTTGGCGATATTCGGTAGCCAGTAAAACAAACCAACCAAATGCGTAGACAATCGCCAGCATGGTGACTAACGCTGGAAAGATTCGTCGAATGCGACGTTGATAAAAACCTTGAATGGTGAAGGTTGATTCGTTCAAACCATTCAAGATGTTTGTGGTGATGAGATAACCAGAAATAACGAAGAAAACATCGACGCCGGCATAACCGCCGGGAATCATCCACGAAAAGGCGTGAAAGATCACGACGGATACAACTGCGAGTGCCCGCAGACCATCGATATCTGATCGATAGTTGTGGGTCAGTTGGGCTTGATGCATTCCCATGTTGCGTAGTGGTACGCAGGCAAGAAACCAAAGACCTTTGAAATATCGATGTCAGTCACTGGAGTGAGGTCTTGTGGTCGTGCGGCAGCAACTAGTTCTTCAACATTGAAGCCATCGCCATTTGACGCAGCGGCAGCAGTCGAATGGTTCAACATGTCGAAATATTCTTTGGTCACCAAAACTGTGGTCGTAAACCCTGCCGCTCGCACTTGATCGGTGAGGTCCCAGCCGAAATTGAAAAATACTGGTGTGTTGTCGGCGTGAAATTCGGGTGTGGACGGAACCTGGGTTGACCCGTAACACAACGGAACTTGCAGATACATGCGTCCGCCCGGTGCAAGCACTCGATAGATCTCGCTGAGTGCCTTGGCAGTGTCGGGAACATGTTCAAGCACGTGTGGCGTGAGCAAGATATCGATTGATGAATCGGGCAAGGCCATTGCTTGAAGGTCAATCTGAATGTCGCCTTCATGAGCCGACAGGTCGTAATCACTGGCGGTGTATTTGAAATAGCGCCGCATCATCGAGCGGTAGCCGGCACCCATACGAGGGCTGGTTTCAAGAACTCGCAGGTTTTTGGCGTAGCCCCGACGTGACAAGAAGCAGAACAACAAGAAGCGATCGCGAGCCACGCTGCCACATCGCGGGCAGGTCGCTATTTCGGTGTGATAGGGCCCGATGAACTCGTTGCCAGACCAATGACAGATGTTGCACACCGCAACAGCGGTTGAGATCGTCTTAGGGTTGACCCACGGCTTGAACCCCAGTTCCCACCACGCGCCTTCAGAGGCCGCCAAGCCCAACCGTCGGGCGATGGGCCGCAAGAGTTGTCGGACTCGTTGGGAGGGTGGTTGCTGTGAGCCAGAAGACATCGGACTTCACGCTAATGGGTGGCGGTACTCGGCGGGGGTAACTCCTGATCTCGCAGGTGTCACAGGGTTAGGATTGCCGTGTGCGAATTCTTCGAGCCTTAGTTGGGCGCTTGACCGGCCGAGATGTGCGGGCGATGCGAGCTGAAGTCGCCGAGATGCGCAACCAGATTCAGGTTATTAGCGATGTATTGCAGTCGCTCAATCATGACATTCGATCTGGCTCGGAACGGTCGCTTCCGTTGTTTATGGGTTATGCCGAGCGGCTTCGCCTTGATGCTGACACTGCTGTGGGCGCGACCCAAGTGA
>JBIKOO010000032.1:0-19612 GCA_044358015.1 Ilumatobacteraceae bacterium | reverse complement strand
TCAGTCAATTCTTAGCCTGTGCTAAGTGTGGTGAATCGTTTGAAAAGCCGGAACCCAAGAACTTTTCATTCAACTCACCGTATGGCGCTTGTGTCACGTGCGATGGTCTCGGAACAACTTTTGAAGTTGATCCTGAACTGGTCATTCCAGATGGAGACCTAGCCTTGAGTGCAGGTGCGATTGCTCCGTGGAAAAGTGCGACGACTGGGTTCTTTCTAAGAATTCTTGAATCGATCGCCGAGGACCACAAGATTGATCTCAATAAGCCGTGGGACAAGCTTTCCGCTAAATCGCAAAAGGTTGTCTTACATGGCCTTCCAGGAAACGTTGTCGTTAAGTTCAAGAATCGTTATGGCAAGGCCCGCCAGTTCAACACCACCTTTGAAGGTGTGATTCCGTGGATTAAGCGACGGCACGAACAGGCCGAAAGCGATTGGAGTCGCGAACAATATGAGGGTTATATGCGGCTTGTTCCGTGCTTGGCCTGTGCAGGGGCGAGATTAAAGCCCGCGACATTAGCGATCACAATCAATGGCAAGCACATTTCAGAAGTTTGTGAAATGTCTATTGGTGACTCGGCGAAGTTTTTAGGCAAGCTCACTTTGTCCGAACGTGACCGCACGATTGCTGAAAGAGTTGTCAAAGAAATTAATGCTCGGTTGGGCTTCTTGCTTGATGTGGGTCTCGACTATCTGAGTCTGTCACGCACCGCAGGAACCCTTGCTGGAGGAGAGGCGCAACGTATCCGCCTAGCCAGTCAGATTGGTTCAGGTTTAGTTGGAACTCTCTATGTTCTTGATGAGCCTTCAATCGGCCTTCATCAGCGCGACAATCGTCGCCTTATTGAAACATTGTTGCGTCTGCGTGATCTAGGAAATTCGGTTCTTGTCGTGGAACACGATGAAGAAACCATACGAGAGAGCGACTGGATCGTAGACATTGGACCTGGCGCAGGCGAGCACGGCGGTGAGGTTGTTTACAGCGGACCAGTTAAAGGAATTTTGAAGGTTAAGGAATCGGTCACTGGTCAGTACTTATCAGGAAAGCGTTCGATACCTGTTCCGGAGTCAAGGCGTCAACCTAAATCGCAATGGCTTGAAGTAGTTGGAGCGAAAGAACATAATCTGCAAGATGTCACCGTCAAAATTCCACTTGGCTGTTTTGTTGCGGTCACCGGAGTTTCGGGGAGCGGCAAAAGCACGTTGATTCGCGACATTTTGTTGCCCGTCTTGATGCAGCGAATCTATAAGTCAAAAGATGCACCCGGTAAACACAAGCGCGTCAACGGTGTCGAACATCTTGACAAAGTGATTGACATGGACCAGTCACCAATTGGTCGAACCCCTCGATCCAATCCGGCTACCTACACGGGTGTCTTTGACAACATTCGAAAGTTATTCGCCACGACAGCAGAAGCAAAAGTACGTGGTTACATGCCTGGCCGATTCTCTTTTAACGTTCAGGGCGGACGATGTGAAGCCTGCTCTGGAGACGGAACGATCAAGATTGAAATGCACTTCTTGCCTGATGTGTATGTGCCTTGCGAAGTTTGCAAGGGAGCTCGCTACAACCGCGACACTCTCGAGATCACATTCAAAGGCAAGACCATCGCTGATGTACTTAACATGCCGGTTGCCGAAGCAGTAGACTTCTTTTCCAATCAACCAGTCATTGCTCGTCATATGCAGACCTTGGTTGATGTGGGTCTTGGTTATGTTCGACTGGGTCAGTCGGCGCCAACACTGTCTGGTGGTGAGGCTCAACGCGTCAAATTGGCCTCCGAGTTAGCTAAACGAAGTACTGGTCATACGATCTACTTGTTGGATGAGCCAACGACAGGTTTGCATTTTGAAGATGTTCGTCGCCTTCTGACGGTTCTGTCTCGTCTCGTTGATCAGGGAAATACGGTTTTGGTCATTGAACACAGTCTTGATGTCATTAAGACTGCCGATTGGCTGATTGACCTGGGTCCTGAGGGCGGAAGTGGTGGCGGTCTTATCGTCGCTGAAGGGCCGCCTGAAGTAGTTGCCAAGACGAAGGGTAGTTACACCGGTCATTACTTGAAGCCCATGCTGGGTCTTTGATCGAGTCTGACGACTCTTACTGTCATGGTTGCTCGACCACCAGCTGGAACGATTCCAGAGCTACCCGGTTCATACCAATTTAAGGATGTACATGGTCGGGTCATTTACGTCGGTAAAGCATCAAACTTGCGCCAACGTTTATCAAACTATTTTCAGGATCCATCGCAATTACATCCGCGCACTGCCCAAATGGTCGCCACTGCGGAGACTGTTGAATGGATGACTGTTCGCAATGAAGTGGAGGCTCTCATTCTTGAGTTCAGCCTCATTAAGCAACATCATCCGAGATTCAATGTTCGACTACGTGATGACAAGAGCTATCCATTTTTGGCCGTCACCACAGATGAGCAATGGCCTCGTGCGGTGGTGATGCGAGGGCGTACTCGCAAAGGGACTCGATATTTTGGTCCCTATCCGCATGCATACGCGATTCGCGACACTCTTGATCTGTTGTTGCGCACCTTTCCGATTAGGACCTGTAGTCCTGGAAAATTCAATCAGCACAACAAATTGGGTCGCCCTTGTTTGCTGTTTCATATCGAGAAGTGCAGCGGACCTTGCGTCGGCGAGGTATCTGCAGATGCCTATGCAGGACTGGTGAAAGAGTTTTGTGACTTCCTTGATGGTGACACTGATGAAGTCGTCGCAAAATTACAAGATGATATGAATATCGCTGCGGCAGCCCTTGAATATGAAAAAGCAGCCCGACTTCGAGACCGGTTGCAGTCGGTCGCGAAGGCGATTGAGAAGCAACAGATAGTCGGCGAAAAGAGTGAAGACATAGATCTGATTGGTATCGCTCAAGACGAGCTTGAAGCCGCAATTCAAATCTTTTATGTTCGCAAGGGTCGCGTTGTTGGACGCAAGGGCTTCATCCTTGACAAAGTGGAAGACTTATCTCAATCAGGTTTGATTGATCGGATCATTGAGTCGTTGTACGGCGATGAGCCAGTTCTAGGTGTTCCGAAGATGGTCTTAGTTCCTGATTTACCTATAGCCATAGCGACCTATGAAGAATGGTTGAGTTTCCAACGAGGTTCTAAAGTTGAAATTCGTATCCCGCAACGTGGAGACAAACGAGAACTACACGAGTTGGTGACTCGGAACGCCAGCGAAGAATTTGTTCGCCATCGAATGAAGCGGTCGGCGGATCACAATGCTCGGAGTCGGGCATTAACTGAATTGCAAGATCTCTTGGGACTTCCCGAGGCACCATTGCGTATTGAGTGTTATGACATGGCGCATTTGCAAGGTACTGATTATGTTGGTTCGATGGTGGTGCTTGAAGATGGCCTGCCAGCCAAGCGAGAGTACCGTCGTTTCAAAGTGAAAGAGGTGCCCGGTAACGATGACTATGCCGCCATGGAGGAGGTATTGACGCGACGTTTTACTGCGTACATAGAGGAGCGCGAGCAACCGATTGAGACTGATGAGTTGACGCAACAACAAAGGCCACGATCCAAGAAGTTCGTTTATCCTCCTCAACTACTCCTTGTTGACGGTGGCAAAGGCCAACTAGCGGTGGCCGAACGAGTTTTGAAGAATCTCGGCTTAGATCACGAAATCCCGGTTGCTTCATTGGCCAAAAGGTTTGAAGAGGTTTTCATTCCGGGTCAATCTGATCCAGTGGAAGTTCCACGGGGTAGTGATGCCCTATTTATGCTTCAACGTATTCGTGATGAAGCCCACCGATTTGCGAATTCATTTCATCGCGAGTTACGTGACAAGAGAATGGTCACGAGCGCTTTAGACGGTATTGCAGGACTGGGGGAAGCAAGAAGAAAGAAGATCATCAAGGCATTTGGGGGAGTAAATGCGGTGAAAAAAGCTTCTCTAGAAGAGTTGCAAGCGCAAACGTGGTTGCCAGAAGACGTTGCACAAGCGATCTTCAATAAGTTTCACACTCCGTAAAATGTGCGTCGCAAATTAGAAGTGATTCAGAATCTCGGTCCGAATCTTTTCGTAACTATCAAGTCGGGTCTGCGCATCTTTACCCAAAGTGAAGTCGGGGAAGATGATCTCATCAAAACCAAGCCCGATGAGTTGTCCAATCTGATCAATGATGTATTCGTTCGATCCAATGATTGATCGGTCGTTCGGGGCAACCTTGCGAATCTTTTCAATGGTGTCTTGATCGTCAACGAGGAAGAACATTGCCTGAACCGATTTGTGGATGTCATTCCAGTCCCGATCCACCTTTTGACACGCTTGAGCGAAAGTTGCAACTCGTTCTGTCGCAGTAGAAACGTGCCCCCACGTGTTCCATTCATCGGCGAACCTCGCAGTGATCTTCGACATTCGGGGTCCGCCAGTACCGACCATGATCGGGAGTGGTGTTTGTACCGGTTGCGGTTGGCAAGGCGCATCGGTAATTGAAAAATGTTGACCAGCAAAAGAAGTTCGATTGTGAGTCAACATTGACTTAATGATTTGTATGGCTTCCTCAAAACGATCCACACGGTCTTTGCCCTCAAGTAGATCTACGCCGTAAGCCAGATGCTCATTCACTTGCCAACCAGCACCGATTCCAAGAGTTAGACGGCCTCGAGAAATCTGGTCGATCGTCGCTGCTGTGTTCGCCAAAATTGTTGGATGACGAAATGTTGTCGGAGAAACTAATGAACCGACACGGAGACGTTCGGTAACAGCTGCGATTGCAGCAATCATGCTCCAACACTCATAGACATTTCCGTCTTGAGTGGCGCTTCCTTCGTGATTTGGCATGAAGTGATCGGCGTACCACAGCGAATACCAATGATTCGTGTCTGCGTAGACCGCTAGATCCTTGACATCGCTCCAAGATCTCTCAGGCGATGGCCAGACTGAGAATTTAGTCGGCGATTTATTCGTTGTTTTGTCAGAGGTTGCCATAGCGAAAGGGTAGTCGTGTCGTAACCTCGCAGAGTGACTAGTGATTCTTCAATCAGCCCCAACGAAAACGCCTTGTGGGAGGAAAACGCTCAATGGTGGATTGACGGGTTCACCGACGGAGCCGATGCCGAGTACGAAGAACAAATCTTGCCTTTGGCGGCCGAAGAACTTCTGGGTATGGATCATGTTCTCGACGTGGGTTGCGGAGATGGCCAAGTTTCGCGGTTGGTAAAGAACTTGGGCGCAAGTTTCGTAGCAGGCATTGATCCAACATGGAATCAGGTCACTGTGGCGTCACAACGTGGTGGTGGTTTGCACGTCAGCAAAGCAGGAGCTGATGGTCTGCCGTTTTTTGACGAAACCTTTGATGCCGTAGTCGCTTGTTTAGTGTTTGAACATATTCAAGATGTTGATGCTGCTATCGCCGAAGTTGCTCGCGTGTTGAAGCCGGGCGGAAGGTTTTGTTTCTTCTTAAATCATCCGTTACTGCAAACTCCTGGTAGCGGTTGGATCGATGACCAAATTCTGGATCCGCCCGAACAGTATTGGCGCATTGGTGCCTATTTGATTGAGCAAGAATCCAATGAAGAAGTTGAAAAGGATATTTTCATTCCGTTTATTCATCGGCCGTTAAGTAGGTACGTGAACGCACTGATTGAAAATGGACTGTATGTTCAGCGAATGCTTGAACCCGCACCTCCTCCCGGCTTTTTGGCAAGGGCCGCCGAATACGAAGACGCTTCTACTATTCCTCGTTTGCTGTACCTTCGTGCCGTGAAATTAGATGTCTAAAAACCAAACGCTCAAGATCGGAGTACAGTTCCAGACTCATAATGTCGCTCCAGTTGCTTATGAAGGTTTTGTACGTCAAGCGTTAACACTCGGTGTGGATTCAGTTTTTTTCTGGGATCACCTCGTACCGTTCACAGGGAGCGAAGGTGACGTCGCTTGGGAGACTTGGGCTCTGATGGGATCACTGGCCCATCTGTTTCGCGATAGCGAGGCAATTTTGGGAGTTTTGGTTTCCCCACTTTCGATCAGAGAACCCGCGGTGCTGGCGAGATCTGCAGCAACCGTTGCTCAGCTGGGTAATGGGAAAGTCATCCTGGGAGTAGGTGCAGGTGGTTTCGAACATGACGACAACCTGACTGACGCTCCGAAAGAAAAGTCTTCTCGCATGAATCTTTTCAAACGACGTTTGAAAGTGTTGCGTTTGGAAGTGGAGCGTTTCAATTCTCTTCTCGGAACGGGTATCAGCATTTGGGTCGGTGGAGGCGGAGAAAATGTGACGATCCCCGCCGCCATTTCTTTCGCTGATGGTTGGAACGGCTTTGGTCCGAGTACCGACTTCGAAAAGAAGGTTGCCAAGTTATTAGGTAGCGACTTGGAGCTCAGCGTGCTACTGACACCAGCGATTACAGAAAATCGCCTTGATGAGTACTACTCGCTAGGAGCCCGACATGTGATTCGGAGCCTGCGACCAACTCCTGAACACTCATTCGATTTGTCACTGATTGTCCAGATGCTCTCAGAGAGAGATCAGATCATGGGTAGTTTGTAGTCGTGGCCGATATTTTGGTGATTACGGGATTGTCAGGTGCAGGTCGTTCCGCGACTGCTGCCGTCCTAGAAGACTTGGGTTGGTATGTGGTGGACAACCTTCCGACGTCGTTGGTCGACACAATCGTGGAATTGGCAAGTGCTCCTGGTTCTGGTATCGATCGTTTGGCTTTGGTTGCGGGTCGTCAGCACCTTGAACTCATGCCCAAGGTCGCCGCGATGCGTTCAAGTGGCCATCAAGTGCGAGTGGTGTATCTAGATTCCACAAACGCGGAATTAGTGAAGCGTTATGAATCCTCGCGGCGCCGTCACCCGTTTGATTCGGAGTCCCAAGGACTGTTGGAATCAATTCAACAAGAACGTGAACTGCTTGAGCCCATGAAAGGCGATTGCGATTTAGTCATTGACACAACAGAACTCAACGTTCACCAGTTGAAAACTAAATTGATCGGCGCATTTGAGGTTTCAGCGCTTGAACGTTTACAGGTGTCAATCGAGTCCTTCGGGTTCAAACATGGCTTGCCCCTCGATGCAGACATCGTCATGGATGTGCGTTTTTTACCGAACCCGCATTGGGAAGCAGATTTGCGTCCGTTGACCGGTCTAGATGCAACGGTGCGCGATTTCGTCTTGCAGCGTGAGGAATGTCAGGATTTCCTGCGGGGACTGCTGGCTTTACTCGAAACGGTTTTGCCACATTACGCAACCGAAGGCAAGAGCTACCTCACGATTGCGATTGGCTGTACGGGTGGCCACCACCGATCAGTGGCTGTCGCCGAAGAGATCGGGCTGAGGCTCCGCTCGTCTGGTCAGCCGGTTCGGGTCTCGCATCGCGATATCTCCCGATGAGGGTCATTTGTCATGTTTGATCATCACCAAGACGAAGAAATCCTTGAGCGGACCCCCTCGCAGACTAGGTTTTAGTCGTCAGTTTGACGTTGGGTCATAACAGGGTACATTTCTCGAAAGGATCGCCATGACTGTGCGAGTTGGTATTAATGGATTTGGCCGTATTGGTCGTAACTTTTTCCGTGCGGTGCAGGCTCAGGGAGCCGATATTGAGATAGTGGCCGTGAACGATCTTGGATCGGTCAAGACCATGGCGCATCTCTTGAAGTACGACTCGGTCATGCGTCAATTACCAAACGACATCAAGGTCTCGAAAAACGGCATCAGCGTCGATGGTGTGGAGATCAAAGTTCTCAGCGAGCGCGACCCCAAAAATCTTCCTTGGGGCGATCTTGGTGTCGACGTCGTCATTGAAAGCACCGGCTTTTTTACTAAGCGCGATACTGCTGCAGCCCACCTCGAAGGAGGTGCTCCACTCGTGATTGTGTCTGCCCCGTGCGACGGAGCCGATGCAACTTTCGTCTACGGCGTCAATCACAAGGACTTCAACTTCAAGACTCATAAGGTCATTTCAAACGCTTCATGTACGACTAACTGTTTCGTGCCGATCGTGAAGGTTTTGGACGATGCGTTTGGTGTCGAACAAGGTCTGATGCAAACGGTCCATGCTTACACCGGCGATCAGTCGCTTGTTGACGGTCCTCATAGCGATCTTCGTCGTGCGCGTGGCGCAGCCATCAACATCGTGCCCACAAGTACCGGGGCCGCACGGGCAACCAGCCTCGTACTCGAGAGTATGAAGGGGAAGCTTGACGGAACGTCATTGCGTGTACCGGTACCGACCGGTTCAATCGTTGACTTCACAGCAAACCTCAAGAAGGCGGCAACTGTCGAAGAAATTAACGCGGCGTTCAAGAAGGCCGCTGCGTCTGGTCCATTGAAGGGCGTCCTTCGCTATACCGAAGATCCCATTGTCTCAAGTGACATCGTTGGTGATCCTCACAGCAGTATTTTCGACGCCGGCTTGACCATGAGCATGGGCAAAATGGTCAAAGTTCTCTCGTGGTACGACAACGAATGGGGATACAGCAATCGCTTGGTACAGACCACGTTGTTTGCTGGCTCAAAAGTTCCGAAGAAGGCTCGTCGCTAATCAGCGTTGATGATGAGTAAAATTCCAACTCTTGAAGACCTCGGCGATGTGGCCGGTAAGCGAGTTCTGGTTCGAACAGATTTCAACGTGCCGATGGAAAGTGCTGCGGATGGAACGAGAACCATCACTGATGATTTTCGTATTCGTGCGGCACTGCCCACTATTAACTGGTTGACCGAACGGGGCGCAGCAGTTGTTTGTATCAGTCACCTCGGGCGACCTAAAGGTGTCGTTGAACCAAAGTACTCAATGAATCCAGTCGCAAAACGGTTATCTGAACTAGCACCTGGTGCTGAGTTGCTTGAAAATCTTCGATTCAATGCTGGCGAAGAGAAGAATGATCCCGCTTTCGTGGCTGAACTTATTGCCGGCGTTGACATGTATGTTGACGACGCTTTCGGGGCAGCACATCGGGCACATGCTTCGATCGTCGGTCCACCTAAAACTCTTCCTTCGGCGATGGGACGATTGCTGCAAAAGGAAGTGGAAGTACTTCTGACACTGCGCGAGAGTCCCAAACATCCTTTTGTCGCCGTTTTGGGTGGTTCCAAAATTTCCGACAAACTCGGTGTCGTAGAAGCACTACTTAATGTGGTTGACTCGCTGGTCATCGGAGGAGCTATGTGTTTCACCTTCTTGGCGGCACAGGGATATTCAATTGGCGATTCACTTTTTGAACCTGATCAGGTTGATACCTGTAAGCGTCTGCTCTCACTCGGTAAGGCAATTCATTTACCTGATGACATCATTGGTCTTGATGCTGATGGAAACTACGCCACATATGGTCGTCGTTTACCGGCCGGTGCCAAAGGTTTTGACATTGGTCCAGGCTCGGCTGCTGCGTTTACTGACATCATTATGGAAGCACGAACTGTGTTCTGGAATGGCCCGATGGGCATGTTTGAAGATGAGCGTTTCGCAGGAGGCACTCGAACAGTTGCTCAAGCAATGGCCGATACAAAGGCTTTCACAGTTGTAGGTGGCGGAGATTCTGCTGCTGCATTGGCTCAATTCGGTTTCGATGATCAGGTAGATCACGTGTCTACCGGCGGTGGAGCGTCACTTGAACTACTTGAGCTTGGCGACCTGCCCGGTCTCGCTGCCTTAAGGGAGGCCCCTAATGCCCGCTAATCCACGTCGACCTTTGATCAGTGGTAACTGGAAGATGAACATGAATCACTACGAAGCGATTCATCTCGTGCAAAAGCTGTCGTACTTGTTAAGCAAAGAAGATTTTGAAAAAGTTGATGTATCGGTACATCCACCGTTTACCGACATTCGCAGTATTCAAACGGTTCTCGAGAGCGACAAGTTAGCAATGCTTCTGGGTGCGCAGAACTGTCATAGCGAAGAAAAAGGTGCGTTCACTGGCGAGGTGTCTCCAGCTTTTTTGAGCAAGCTCGGAGTGAAGTATGTGATTTGTGGTCACAGCGAGCGCCGTCAGTACTTCGGTGAAACTGATGAGATCGTTGCCGCCAAAGTGGCTGCCGTGTTCAAGTTTGAAATGACCCCAATTGTGTGCGTAGGCGAAACTAAAGACGAGCGTGAAGCCATTCAAACTCTTGAGCGAGTTGAATCACAAGTCCGCGGATCACTCAAAGGTCGCAAACCTGAGCAGATCGCTTCATTGGTGGTTGCCTATGAACCCATATGGGCCATCGGAACAGGATTGACGGCAACGGCTCAAGATGCTCAAGATGTGTGTCACCACATTCGTTCAGTGATTCGTACTGAGTGGGGAAGTGAAGCCGCTGACAAGGTGCGCATTCAATATGGTGGCTCGGTCAAGGCTGGCAATGCCTCAGAATTGATGGCTCAGCCTGATATTGATGGCGCGTTAGTGGGCGGAGCGAGTATCGATCCCGACGAATTCGCCCGTATTGTTCAGTCCACCACTAAGGCGGCCTAACAATCTTTCGTTCGTAACTGGGTTGATTAGCTTGGCCGGCGAGATTTTCCTGCGATAGCCACAATCTCGCCTAGGCTGTGACCGATGTCAGATTTGCGTGTCCTCGAAGATGATGTGAATACTTCGTTTAGAGATACTGCAGTTGGTCTATCCCCAACTCGTCTTGGTATCCAACGGCTGCGACAAGACCGTTTGGCGGTCGTTGGTTTTGGTGTTGTTGTGTTTTTCGTCTTTATTGCTGTTTTCGCCCCAATCTTGGTACAGCTTTTGAATATTGATCCCTATGAGTTAGACCGTGAAGCGATTAACGAGTTCGGTCTGCCGGCTGGTCCGCTGGGGGGTATTTCGTTTGATCATCCGCTCGGAGTTGAGCCTGGTACGGGTCGCGACATTTTGGGTCGTTTGATGTACGGAGCGCGTATATCGCTTTTGGTTGGGACAGTCGGAACAGTGCTCACCACCGTGGTCGGTGTCGTACTTGGCATCGTCGCTGGACTTCGTCGAGGTTTTGTTGATTCGTTGATCAGTCGTCTCGGCGACGTTACCTTGGCCTTTCCCTCCCTGTTGTTGATCATTGCTCTCGCCAACCCAATGACGCAGCGTTTGGAGTCGTGGGGAGTTCCAGCGGGAAACACGGCTCGTCTGACTTATATCTTGTCAATTCTTACGATTTTCGGTTGGGTCTATATGGCTCGATTGGTTCGTGGTCAGGTTCTCTCATTACGAGAAAGAGAATTTGTCGAAGCCGCTCGCTCGTTTGGTGCAGGTACCAGCCATCTGGTGTTTAAGCAACTGCTTCCGAATCTGTGGCCGCAGATCATTGTTTTCGTCTCGTTGAGTCTCCCCGGCTATGTCGCTTTAGAAGCCACGTTGTCGTTTTTAGGGGTTGGACTTTTGGCGCCCGCAGCCTCATGGGGAATCATGTTGGGTGATTCGGTTCGGTATTACCGAGCAGATCCGACCTATTTGTTTATTCCTGGTACTGCGCTCATGATTTTGGTTTTAGCGTTCAACCTCTTAGCCGACGGACTTCGAGATGCCTTTGACCCACGCAGTGATCGCCAGCAGCTGTGAGGGATGCTGTTCCAGGAGTTCTGGGGAGTGCGTTAGGGTGCGCCCTTAGAGTTCAGAAGCTTGATCTAGCAATACATATATAGCCAAGTATCAATCAAAAGGGGAGATTATGAAAATGCGTAACAAAGTAGTGGCGGTGGTGGCCCTATTGGGTCTCATCGCCAGCGGTTGTGGCGGTTCCGGAAGCGGAGCCCAAAGTGGAGAAGAGTCAGGTGGCCGCTCAGCGTCATTGGACGGCGCGCAAGAAGGTGGCACGCTGAATGTGCTCACATTCCAAGAAGGAGCATCGACACTCGATCCTCAGCGCGTGTACACGGGCGCTGAATTGGGAGCATGGGGTTCAACGTTCGCTCGAACATTGACCTCATATCAGCCTGTCGCAGGCAAGGACGGCACTAATTTGGTCGCCGACATGGCAACTGATCTGGGTACTGCCTCAGATGATCTCAAGACATGGACTTTCACTTTGCGCGATGGTTTGACTTGGGAAGACGGATCAGAAGTGACGTGTGCCGACATCGCTTACGGCGTGTCGCGTACCTTCGCGGCCGAGGTGACTGCCGGTGAAGGTCCCATGTATGCATTGAGTTACCTTGACATTCCAGAAGGCGATTCCGATTTTGGTAGCGCTTATCCCGGACCGTGGTTAGCGGACGCAGAACAACAGGCATTGTTTGATGAGGCTGTTCAATGTGATGGACAAAACATCACTTTCAAATTGATGGTTCCAGTTGCCGACTTTAACTACACCGTTAGCTTGCTGTCATTTGCCCCAGTGCCTGTGGACAAAGACACTGCTGATCAATACGGATTAGCACCATTTTCCAATGGTCCTTTCCGTGTTGAGTCGTACGAAGAAGGCGTAGAAATGATTCTCGTTCGCAATGAGAACTGGAACGCCGACTCGGATCCGGTTCGTAAGCCACTGTTGGACAAGATCATTTGGCAGTTCGGCGTTGATGAAGCTGTGATCGACGAGCGTATGTTGGCCGATGCTGGCGACGATAAGAACACCATTGTGTACGGAGGCATCTTGCCCGAGAATCTTCAAACCGTTTTTGGTGATGATTCGTTGAAGGATCGTCGTACTGACGGATTTGATGGTTTCGTTTCATACACGATGTTCAACGTCGAGACAGTTAATTGTGTCGAAATTCGTAAAGCAATTTGGTTGGCACTTGATCGTGAAGCCTTGCGCACCGCTGCTGGCGGTCCATTCACCGGTGAGTTTGCAACAAGTTTCGTCGCACCATTGATTGCTGCAGACTACGAACCAGCCAAATTGGTTGAAGGTTTGAACGAAGACGGTACGGCGAATGCCGAAGCAGCTATAGCGATGATGGAGAAGGCAAAAGAAGCTTGTCCCGAACTTCATGCTCGTGCGACTGGCGAGGGTCTCCGTTTTGACCATCCTGATTCCGCCACCTGGCAGAAGAATATTGCCATCTGGATTGATTCATTAGGTGCGGCCGGAATCAAGATCATCGATAACCCGATTGAAGCGTCGAAGTACTATTCGACAATTAACGGCGATCGTGGCGACTTGATGCGTGCTGGCTGGGCTGCTGACTGGGCTAATGCTTCAACTGTTATCCCAGAACTATTCGGCCAAGACGGTGGATTCAACTACCACAACAATGAAGGCGATGCAGCCTTCGCTGCTTTCCAAACTAAGATTGATGAAGCGAAAGCCGAAACTGATCGCAGCAAGCAGTCCAAGTTGTGGAAAGAACTCAACCAGTACGTGATGGATCAAGCGTGGTCGATTCCTGGAACAGCTACCAAGGCCCAGAACCTAGTTGGTTCTAATGTGCGTGGTGCTTACCAGTGGATGCCGTTTGGTTGGTACAACCTCGGCGCTATCGGTCTTGCCGGCTGAGAGTTTGACACTTGACATGTGGGTGGCCGCTCGTAGCGGTCACCCACATCAGTGTTAGCGAGTTATTGACTTGATTTATTTCGTACTTCGGCGTTCAATCTTTGCGATTGTTCTGTTGTTGATCGTCAGTGCTTTTACCTTTTGGATTTTTTCAGCGTTACCTTCTGATCCAGCAGCCCTGACCTGCGGCAAAAATTGTCGTCCTGAGATCATCGAAGCGAACCGTATTCGCCTTGGGTATGACAAACCAATCCTCGAGCAATACGGCGGATATATGAAGGGTATTTTTACCGGTCGGACATACGGCGAGGAAGGAGCGGCGATTCATTGCTCGGCTCCGTCCTTGGGCTACTCGTATGATCGCCACGAATGCGTCACGACACTCATTGCGAAGACATTGCCGGTGACGGCTTCGATCGCTGTGGGTGCTTTTACTTTGTGGATTTTGATCGGAGTTGGTCTGGGCACCTTGGCCGCTCTCAAAAAAGGTAAGTGGCAAGATCGAGTGGCAACCGGCTTCAGCGTGATCGGTGTGAGTTTTCCGACATTCTTTCTTGGACTGATTGCAATCATGGTTTTTGTCATTTGGACAGGTTTGCTTCCATTTCCTCAATACAGCGGTATCACCGAGAATCCTTGGAAGTGGATGACGTCGCTGATCTTGCCATGGTTTGTGTTGGCGATTGTTTCGGCGGCGTCGTACGTTCGTATGACCCGTAACGGAATTCTTGAAGTAATGAACGAGGAGTTCGTTCGTCTTGGACTCGCTAAGGGTTTGAAGCGCAAAACTTTGATCGTCAAATATGTCATGCGGGCCGCTCTAGTGCCGATCGTGACTATCGCTGGTCTTGACTTTGCTTTCTTATTGGGCGGGGCCTTGGTGACTGAAAGTATTTTCAACCTTCCTGGTCTCGGCAAGTTGACCTTGGCTGCGGTCATTAATTCGGATCTACCAATTTTGGTTGCCACTACCTTGGTGGCTGCTGTTTTTATCGTTGTAGCCAATGCTGTAGTCGATATTTTGTACGGTTACCTTGATCCACGAGTGCGGGCCAAGTGACTGAGCCATTGCTTTCCGTGCGCGACTTGCGGGTTACTTTTGGAACGCGCGATGGTGACGTATGCGCTGTTCAAGGCGTTTCTTTTGATGTCCGCGAAGGTGAGACCATCGCAATAGTGGGTGAGAGTGGTTCAGGAAAGTCGGTCACCGCTAATTCGCTCATGAGACTCAACTTCGGTTCAGATGTTCGCATTGAGGGTCAGATTCTTCTGAATGGTCGCAATATTTTGGCTATGAATGAAGAAGAGGTTCGGCGTCTTCGCGGTAATGAGATGGCGATGATTTTTCAAGATCCGCTGACCGCATTAAACCCGTTTTACACAGTTGGCAATCAAATTGCCGAGGCGTATGCGATTCATCATCCAAATACCTCGAAGCGTGACCTTAGAGAAATTGCTTTACAATCATTACAAAAAGTTGGGATACCAGAACCAAGTAAGCGGATTGATCAATATCCCCACGAGTTTTCTGGAGGTATGAGACAGCGAATCGTTATCGCTATCGCTTTGGTGAATAGCCCCAAATTATTGATTGCAGATGAACCCACAACGGCACTAGATGTGACAGTGCAAGCGCAGATTCTCGATTTGATAGGCGAAATGCAACAGGAACATGGATCTGCGGTCATTCTGATTACTCATGACCTTGGTGTTGTCGCTGAAATCACTAAGCGCGTGCTGGTGATGTATGCGGGGCGTTTAGTTGAATCAGCATCGGTTTCGGATGCCTTCGGCTCTCCATCACACCCGTACACTCTCGGTCTGCTCAATTCAGTGAAAAGTTTGGATTCAGACCGTCACACACGTCTCGAACCGATCCCCGGAAGTCCGCCGTCTCTGATTGATTTACCGGCAGGTTGTCCATTTCATCCTCGCTGCCGATTCGCTGAATCACTCAATGGTCAATGCGTTTCGGATCTCCCGGAGTTGAAAGCAGTAGGTAATAGTTGGTCGGCTTGCCATCTGCCGGTTGAAGTGTTGTCAATGTCCATGAAGGATTCACAATGAGCGGCGAAGTTGTTCTCGAGGCTTTTGATCTTAAAAAGCATTTTCCGACAGGCGCTTCAAAACTTCTGCAACGTCCAACGCAAGTTGTGCAAGCCGTCGACGGAGTATCTCTATCTCTACGTCGTGGAACCACCTTGGCCATCGTCGGAGAATCGGGTTGCGGCAAATCAACACTCGCGCGCTTGTTAGCGAGGCTCATCGAGCCAACTGCAGGTTCGGTCGTTCTTAATGGTGTCAACCTCACGTCTGCATCAGCAAAACAAGTGCTGAAGATGAGGCGAGATATTCAAGTGGTTTTTCAAGATCCGTATGCCTGTTTGAATCCTCGTCATAGCATCGGGCAAAGTATCGGTACTCCCATTCGAATTCAAAAGACCATGTCGCGAGATGATGAGAAGCGTCGTGTATTTGAGTTGATGGAGTTAGTCGGTCTGAGCGTTGAGCATTACAACCGCTTCCCCCACGAGTTTTCAGGCGGGCAGCGTCAGCGAGCTGGAATCGCTCGTGCCTTGGCATTGGACCCCAAGGTGATCGTGGCCGACGAACCAGTTTCTGCTCTTGATGTCTCGATCCAAGCACAGATTCTCAATTTGCTCGAAAACCTCCAATCCGACTTGGGCTTGTCGTATGTCTTCATTGCTCATGACCTCTCTGTCGTGCGCCATATCGCCGATGAAGTCGCCGTGATGTATCTCGGCAAGATCGTCGAGATTGGCTCTCCAGAAGCCGTATACGAGGCAACGACGCACCCGTACACCAAGGCCCTGATGTCGGCAGTGCCCATAGCGAACCCTCATTCGGGGGCCAAACGTCAGCGCATTATCTTGACTGGCGATGTACCGAGTCCGGTGAATCCGCCATCGGGCTGCCGTTTCCGGACCCGGTGCCCTCAAGCCCAGGATTTGTGTGCCCACGAAGAGCCGCTTTTGATTGATCGTGGACAAGGTCATCGAGTGGCCTGCCATTTCCCCGACTGAAGCCACTAGGCTGTACAACCGTGCGTGACATCGTGATGTACATAATGGTTTTGATCAATGTGGTTTCCATGTTCGGCATGGTTGGCACAATTTTGATGCACAGCGGTAAGGGCGGGGGACTGTCCGATATGTTCGGCGGAGGAAGTGGCGCAGGCCTCGGATCGGCAGCTGCTGAGAAGAACTTGAATCGGATCACTTTCGTGATCGCTTTGATTTGGATCATCTCAATCCTTTCCCTTGGTTTCCTCCTCACCAACTGAGAGAACTAGCACACATTGTTGGCTGACTTTATGTCGACCGATAGAGTTTCAACTCCACGTCGAAGTGGCGGAATAGGCAGACGCGCTAGCTTGAGGGGCTAGTGATCGTAAGATCGTGGGGGTTCAAGTCCCCCCTTCGACACCAACTTTTCTAAAGCTCTAGGCTGTTACGGATTGCATCAAGTAAATGAGCAAATTCATTGATTGCTAGGAATTGCGGAAATTCCTTGATGACATTGTCGGGTGCATGAAAGAGAAATCCGGCGTCTGCTGCAGTCAACATCGCAGTGTCGTTGTACGAGTCGCCCGCAGCGACAATGCGGTAATTCAAAGATCTGAACGCCTCAACAGCGTGGCGCTTTTGGTCAACCTGTCGTAATTCGAAGTCGACAATCCGATCATTTTCAACGATTAATCGGTGACAAAATAAAGTCGGCATGCCGAGTTGGCGCATAAAAGGCCGTCCGAACTGCTCAAAAGTGTCCGACAAGATGATGACCTGAGTTTGCTCCCGAAGGGCATTGAGGAAATCTAATGCTCCGGGAAGAGGTTGCAGTGTCGAAATGACTGTTTCGATGGCACTCATGGTCAGTCCGTGTTGGTCCAGGATCGCCAAACGCTGACGCATCAGGAGGTCATAATCGGGCTCGTCCCGGGTGGTACGTCGGAGTTCGGGTATGCCCGTCGTCTCTGCGACGGCAATCCAAATTTCGGGGACGAGGACGCCTTCAAGGTCGAGCGTCACGATCGTCTGATGAGCTTTCTTGGCAACAACCATGTCTAATTCTCGCAGAAAACTATCCAAGCAAACGACCCAGTTGCTTATGAGAGGAGGGCGTTCTTTACTTTCGACTGAAACCACTCGAGGCCGACCTCATGGCGCGGGCTTAAAGGTCCGGCCTCGTAAATACCGCTATCTAAGTTCTTTTGCACGATCTCGCAGATGTATTGATCTTCGTCCAAAATCTCATTCGACATTGCCACCATTTGTGCAATGTTGTCTTCTGAAGTGTCAAACGCGAAGTAGTCGTAGACAACATGGGTGCGATTATGTCCGACGGGCATGATTCGCTCAACATTCATCCCAGATGGATAGAGATTGATCGCTAAGTTCGGATACCGAAATAGCCAAGCTCCGGCGACTGGTGATCCATCCGAAGGTTCGCATTCGTGCACACAGTACGAATCGTCGTGGACTGACACTTTGTAGCTTGACATCTTGAGTGCACGGTTAAGAGACGGGTGCAATAACTGCACGTGATAACCCTCAAGGTAATTATCAACGTATGTCTTCCAGTTGCACGCGAGTTCGCGCGTCATACGCCGAGCGTACGAGAAAGTTTCAACTGGAAAACTCTCGGTCTTGGCGATCAACCCACCAAGCGAGTCGATCAAAGACTCCGCAGGTTCACCCAGATGGACAAAGACCAAGGGTCCCCAGGTTTCAACTCGAATCTTCTTCAGTTCTGAATGCTCGGCACACAACGGCTCGTCATTGCCAAAATCACGAGCTGATTTCAGATTTCCGTCCCAGCCAAAAGCCCAACCGTGGTATTTGCAGACCAGGTTTCCGAGAGTCCCTTGACCAGGCCAAGCTAAGACCCCAGCTCGGTGAGGACAAACATTGTGGAATCCGACAATTGAGCCCTCGGGGTCAACCACCAACAGAATATTGAATTCGGCAAGTTCTCCAGCGAAGTATTCGCCTGGTTGTGACAACTCTGCAATCGTGCAAAACATGATCCATTCAGTTGCCCATACGGCTTGCCTCTCAATTTTGAAGGCATCTGGTTCGCGATATTTTTCTGCGCTTAAGGCAAGTTTCATAAACCCATCTCTTTGGCAATGATTGTTTTCATGACCTCTGTCGTTCCACCGTAGATAGTGGTGATCCGGGCGTCGGCATAAGTGCGCGCAATGGGGTACTCGCTCATGTAGCCATACCCTCCAAATAATTGCAGGCACTTATCGGCAACTTTGTTTTGTAGTTCGGTACACCAGAATTTTGCTGCCGCTGCTTCAGCGGCTGTGAGTTGATCTTCATTAAGAGCCAAAATGCATTGATCAACATAAGCCTGAGCTACATCAATCGCAGTGCGCTGTTCTGCCAACACAAACTTCGTATTTTGGAAATTGGAAATTGATTGTCCGAAAGCTTTGCGTTCCTTGACGTAATCAACCGTCCAGTTGAGAGCAGATCGGGCAAATGCCACACCGGCGATAGCAATTGAGAGGCGTTCCTGAGCGAGATTTGAAGTGAGGTAATGGAATGCGCGACCTTCTTCGCCCAGCAAGTTTTCAACTGGAACTTCAACATCATTGAAAAAGAGTTCGGCAGTGTCTTGACTGTGCATTCCGATCTTTTCAAGGTTCCGTCCACGTTCGAAACCGGCCATTGAACGCTCAACAACCATCAGCGACATACCTGTGTGCCGCTGAGTTGGGTCGGTCTTCGCAGCAACGATAATGATGTCGGAGTTGATGCCGTTAGTGATAAAAGTTTTTGAACCATTCAATATGTAGCGGTCGCCGTCTTTGCGTGCAGTTGTCGCAATACTTGCAAGATCGCTGCCGGTGCCGGGCTCAGTCATTGCGATCGCTGTAATCAATTCACCGCTAGCAATACCTGGCAGCCATCGCGCTTTTTGTTCGTCGTTACAAATCTCCATGTAATACGGAGTTGTGATGTCGTTGTGCAAGGTGATGCCCGCACCAGCTCCACCAATACCGGCTGCCGCTAATTCTTCGGCGATAATTGCGTTAAACCGAAAATCCTTAATGCCACCGCCACCGTATTGCTCGGGAATCGCCATTCCCAAGAAGCCACTGGCCCCGGCTTTGGCGTACATCTCTCGAGGAGCAATTCCATCTTTTTCCCATTGGGCATAAAACGGAGTGATCTCTTTGGCTATGAAGCTCCGAAAACTGG
>JBIKOO010000081.1:0-6485 GCA_044358015.1 Ilumatobacteraceae bacterium | reverse complement strand
TCACGAAGCAGAGTTTGACTCGCGAAGCCTTGATGCCATCGCTGATGCCGACCCGTATCCCTACTGGTACGAAGACGCTGATCAACCGTTATCAAATCCGACATTGGTGCGTACCGAAACCTGCGACTTATGCATTATTGGTGGCGGGTACACCGGACTGTGGGCCGCAATCATTGCTAAAGAGCGCGACCCATCACGCGATGTTGTATTAATCGATGCCCATGAAATTGGTTCGGCAGCCAGTGGTCGAAACGGTGGCTTCATGGATGCCTCGCTCACCCACGGCATTGCTAATGGTCAAGAGCGATTCCCGAAAGAGATCGCCCTTCTCGAAGAACTTGGTATTGCCAATCTCAATGAAATTGAAGCCGCAATCAAGCGCTACGACATTGACTGCGATTTTGAACGAAACGGTGTCATCGAAGTTGCTTCGATCAGTCAACCCGCTAGTTATCTCGATGAGCTTCGGGATGATTACTTGCAACTGAAATCACTCGGACAAAAAGTCACTTGGCTTGATCGTGAGCAAATGCAAAAGCAGGTCAACTCGCCTACTTACTCCGGTGGACTGTGGGTGCACGATCGTGCCGCAATTGTTGACCCAGCGCGTTTGTGTTGGGGTCTTAAAGCAGCCGCCGAGTATTTGGGTGTACGCATTTACGAAGACAGTAAAGCCACATCAATTGAACGCGATGGCGTTGGAGTTTTGGTAACAACTCCACTCGGAAAAGTGCGGGCCGGAAAAGTTGCGCTGGCGACGAACGCCTTTAAGCCGCTGTTGAAGCGACTCAACAATTACATCGTGCCGGTGTACGACTACTGCATGGTGACCGAACCACTGACACCATCACAATTAGCAAGTATCGGCTGGGATAATCGCCAAGGTCTCTCGGACATTCCTAATCAGTTTCACTACTACCGACTCACCGAAGACAACCGCATTTTGTGGGGCGGCTATGACGCGATCTATTACTTCGGCGGCAAGATTTCGTCCGAGCTTGAAAGTCGTCCCGAAAGCTGGGCCAGACTCAGCATGCATTTCTTCAAAACATTCCCTCAGTTAGAAGATGTGAAGTTTTCGCATATGTGGGGTGGCGCGATTGACACATGTTCGCGCTATTGCGTGTTCTGGGGCCAAGCCATGAATGGTCGTGTTGCATACGCGCTTGGTTACACCGGACTAGGTGTCGCTTCATCGCGCTTTGGCGCTGAAGTCATGCTTGATCTCATTGATGGTCGACGATCAAAGGCCACCGAAACTGATTTTGTGCGCAGCAAGCCCTTGCCATTTCCGCCTGAACCATTCAAGTTCATGGGAATTCAAGCAACTCGTTGGAGTTTGAACCATGAAGACAAAACTGGCAAACGCAATTTGTGGTTACGTTCGCTCGATCGTTTAGGTCTGGGCTTCGACAGCTAGTCAGAGGCGTTCGATACCTCTGAGAACGCAGCTAGTCAGAGGCGTTCAATAATGGTGACGTTGGCTTGTCCGCCACCTTCACACATTGTCTGAAGTCCGAAACGACCACCAGTGCGCTCGAGTTCGTTCAAAAGTGTCGTCATCAAACGAGCACCAGTTGCACCAAGTGGGTGACCAAGTGCGATTGCCCCACCATTCACGTTGACCTTCGCGTGATCGGCACCAAGTTCGCGCATCCATGCCATCACGACTGGTGCAAATGCTTCGTTGATTTCAACCAAGTCGATGTCGTCAATCGTCATACCTGCTTTTTGCAAAGCGCGCTTGGTTGCCGCGATCGGTGCCGACAACATCATGATCGGATCATCAGCCAAAACGCTCATGTGGTGAATGCGCGCGCGGGGCTTCAGTCCGTGGGTCTGTACTGCCTGATCATTAGCGATCAAGATTGCAGCCGAACCATCCGAAATTTGACTTGCACACGCAGCGGTCAATCGTCCGCCGGGAGTCAATGTCTGCAGTGAGCGAATCTTTTCCCAGTTCGGTTCGCGCGGGCCTTCATCATGCTGAACACCGTTGAGTGGCGAGATCTCGGCTTCGAAACGACCTTCGGCGCGAGCCTTGATGGCACGTACATGTGACTCGACAGCGAAAGCTTCCATTTCGTCGCGTGAAAGGTTCCACTTTTCAACCATCATTTCGGCGCCAACGAATTGGCTGACTTCGCCGTTGCCGTAACGGGTGGTCCAGCCAGGCGAACCGGTGAAAGGATCATCGAATCCGAGAGCTTGACCAGCGGTCATGGCTGACGAAATCGGAATCATGCTCATGTTCTGCACGCCGCCAGCGACAACGAGGTCCATGGTGCCGCTCATGACAGCCTGGGCAGCGAAGTGGACCGACTGCTGGGCCGAACCACATTGGCGGTCGATCGTGACGCCTGGGACATGCTCGGGAAGTCCGGCTGCTAGCCAGCAGGTGCGGGCGATGCAGGCAGCCTGCGGTCCGACCGAGTCGACGTTGCCGAAAATGACGTCGTCAACGGCACTGGGGTCGACGCCAGTGCGCTCAATGAGGGATTTGATGCTGTGGGCGCCAATATCGGCGGGGTGGATCTGTGACAATCCGCCTCCGCGGCGACCAACGGGCGTACGGACTGCGTCAATGATGTAGGCGTTCGGAGTGCTCATACCCCCAGCCTACTTCCCCTCCCCCTCCGCGGTAATTAATCGTCACTTTGGAAGATGGTTACCGCCTAGCGGCAGGCAAACTCCAAAGTGGGGGAATTAGATGCCGACGATGACGGACGAACCGTGGCCAAAGAGACCCTGGTTGGCCGTGATCCCTAGAGTGGCGTTCTCGATCTGACGACCCTCAGCCTGTCCTCGCAACTGCCACACCAGTTCACACACCTGGGCGATCGCCTGAGCCGGAATTGCCTCGCCGAAGCACGACAGACCACCACTGGGGTTCACCGGAATACGACCGCCGATGGTGGTCGCCCCCGATCGCAACAAGCCCTCGGCCTCACCAGGAGCGCACAAACCAAGATGTTCGTACCAATCAAGTTCGAGAGCTGTTGACAAGTCGTACACCTCAGCCATCGACAGATCCTCTGGGCCAACTCCGGCCTCTTCGTAAGCTTCCCAACAAATAGAATCTTTGAATCCACGTGCTGGCGGCATAACGACAGCCGACGAGTCGGTTGCAAAGTCGGGCATTTCTAGAAGTGTCTGCGGATAGGTCGGCGTACTTGTGCTGACCGCCTTAATGCGCGGTACACCTTTCAATGATCCGAGATGCTTTTCGGCGAATGCTCGACTCGTCACGATCATCGCTGCAGCGCCATCTGACGTCGCGCAAATATCAAGCAAACGCAGAGGGTCGCTCACCACAGGGCTATTCAACACATCTTCAACCGCGTTCTCTTTACGGAAACGCGCATTCGGATTGTTGAGTCCGTGTATCGAGTTCTTCACTTTGACTTGGGCAAAGTCTTCAGAAGTCGCACCATACAGATCCATACGACGGCGAGCAAATAAGGCGAAGTACGCCGGGTTGGTTGCACCTAAAAGATGGAAACGCAACCAATCGGGGTCGTTCTTCCGATCGCCACCACCGACTGGAGCGAAAAATCCCTTCGGTGTCGTGTCGGCACCAATCACCATTGCCACATCGCAAAAGCCCGCAAGAATTGAGGCCCGTGCCGTCTGGAGAGACATCGCACCACTCGCGCATGCCGCATAGCTTGACGAAACTCGAGCACCAGTCCAACCCATTTTTTGGGCGAATGTGGCACCTGCAATAAATCCTGGGTAACCGTTACGAATTGTGTCGGCACCAGCGACGTATTGAACGTCTTTCCATTCAATACCCGCATCTTTCAATGCCGCACGTGCTGCAACCATTCCGTATTCGGTGAAGTCACGACCCCACTTGCCCCACGGATGCATTCCAACGCCAAGAACTACTAAGTCACGATCACTCATTTTGCACCTCCTGCAACTTCATCTTGCACAGCCGGCGCCCACACATAAATCATGTAGTCAACACCGTCCTCGCGGTACAACACATCGGTTTCAAGCTGCATCCGCATTCCAACCTTCAGATCTTTCGCCAAAATTCCTTTTGGAGCTTGACCCAAAACGATGATTCCTTCTTTTTCAAGTTGCACCGCCACTAACGCATACGGCTCGAATGGCTCGGCCGCACGATAAGGCAACGGCGGCGCATAACGATTCTCGGCATAACTCCAGACGGTACCGAAACGTGAAAACGGAGTTGCCTTCAACTCATCGCTATCGCACAACGGGCTTGGGCATGCGCCTTCGCGTGGTGGGAAAACATAGGTCCCACAAGCCGTGCACTGCGCACCAATGAGATGCGGGTTTTGATCGAGCGTGAACCAGCCTTCGATGGCCGGCACTTGAGAAGCGTTGCTTGTTGCGGTTTCTGACACATCGTCAGACTAACCAACTCAATCAGACAGCAACCGATTCACCCGATGGATTGTTCATCAAGGAGCGGAATGATTGCGGTTTTGACAACTGCGTCAAGGTCACTTTGCAACATATGCACTCCGTCACCGCGCAACGAACCCGGAGTTGTTTCAGCAGCCAAGACAATGCTCGCCCAGTCAACCGAACGAATCTGTGGCCATCGGGTTAACCAAGTTTGCATCAGGGCATTCCAAGCCACGACTCGATCTAATTGCGCGAATCGAGCGCCCCCTAAAGATCCTCCATGAATCTCTGGGCTGTTGAGGAGAAGTAGTTCAATTCCAAGCTCATCGCACAAAGCGACAAATTCCTCCATCGCGGCGTCGTGCTTCTCAACAAAGACTGGATCTTCGATCGTGTACCAATTCTCATCGTCGACATACTTTTGTTCGGCTTGCTCTGGGACCGAGTAGACCATCACGACAACTGACGGTGCAAAGGATTTGAATGCCCCATCCCACTCTGGGTACAAAGTGGGACAATTCGTCATATCAAATTCGGCTCCTTCCCACCAGCGAACTTTTTCAGTTTCGACAAGTGGGCAATTTCTCCCGCCCGCCCACAACACACTGAATCGATCACCAGCAACGTTGTTAATAGCCGCAGAAATCCCGTAAGAAGTGGAATCGCCAATCACCATGACTCGTTCACGACGATCTGCACCTTGAAGTTTGTCGTCGATCAAAATTAATTGATGTGCTAATACTTCGGCCGTTGGATGATGAAGCGTGACTGCGTTATCAAGACGCAAGTCTGCATCGTCAAGATCGTTGCTCAGCACATCCTGATCGCCATAGTCAACGATGATCACAGGGATCGTCACGAGAGGCTGCAAAATATCATTCACGATTTCAACGCTCAATTGAAACTGCAGTGTCAAGTCTTTTTTAACACCGTTGCCGGTTGATACGAGAACATTCTCTTCTAGTTCTGCCAACAACGTTCGTTCGGCCTTACCAACCGACAAAACAGCAACATCGGGCTTTGATTGCAAAATGAGCCGCTGTGCAACTGATGTAAATGATTCACAACCTTCAATCGCTTCTGCACTTGGGCGAATCGCACATCCGGGTTGTATCCCGTTCACAACAACGATCGGGATCATTTCTCCGATCGCATTTTTCACATCATCGGCGACAACTGGTTCACTACCAAGTACTAAGACCTTGAGTGGGTCACGCTCAGGTGTTGACAATGCAACAGAAGTAGGTGGAGCAAATTGCACCATCTCATCAGGAGCATCAATCCCCGCCAATGCAGTTGGAGTTGCCGTCGAAACTGGCGCCATAACAATCAGGGCGACTCCCATCGCAGCGACCATTCCTACACCTGCCCAGACTGGCTGACGTAATACTTTGCGAAATCGAATGGGGTTTTCAATGAGCCAAGCGGACAGACAGGCCAGTAACGCCGTCACACAGATACGAGTCATTGATAATCCGAATCCATCAAATCCCATGCGCTGGCGATTCAGCACCACAAACACTGGCCAGTGAAAAAGGTACAACGAGTAGGTTATACGACCAATCGCAACCATCGGCCGTGACGTCATCAATACTCGAATTGGTCCGGGCACAAGCACCGAAACAATCAACGCGCTTGACAGCAGCGAGAACCCGCTCAGTCCACCTTTGTACAACCATTGATCACTCGTATGCGCGTGAGTCGCAATGAATACGAATCCGATGAATGCCAGAACACCAATCGCCGCAATCACTTTTGCCGAAAAGCCGCGTATCTGCTTGCTCACCGGAACCACCAAGGCCAACAGTGCACCGATCAGTAATTCAGCTGCTCGTGTGTGTGTTCCGTAGTACGCCAAATTACGCGAGTCGGTCAACACCATTGCCGCGACACTTGCTGCGGCTAACACAACAAGAACTGGGGCAAGCATTTTGCGCCACCGCAACAAGACGACCATCAGCAGCGGAAAGATGACGTAAAACTGTTCTTCAATTGCCAAAGACCAAAAATGTAAAACCGGCGAAGGCGTTGATTCAAAAAGTTCCGCGTAGGTCGTTCCGGCAGTTGCGAATCGCCAGTTAGCCGAATAGCCGAGTGCTGCA